>JACQVE010000091.1 GCA_016209965.1 Gemmatimonadota bacterium
ACGCGGGGCAGACGATCGAGCCATCCGTCTCCGTGCCCACGCCGACGGCCGCGTAGTTCGCCGCGATGGCGCCGCCCGTGCCGGAGCTCGAGCCGCAAGGGGAGCGGTCGAGCGCGTAGGGGTTGAGGCCTTGCCCGCCCCGGCCGCTCCACCCGCTCGAGGAGCGCGTGGACCGGAAGTTGGCCCACTCGCTCAGGTTGGTCTTGCCCAGGATCACGGCGCCGGCCGCGCGCAGCCGTTCCGCGACAAAAGAGTCGCGCCGCGGGATCGAGCCGAGCAGGGCCAGCGACCCGGCCGTGGTGGTCATGCGGTCGGCCGTGTCAATGTTGTCTTTGATCAGCACCGGGATGCCGTGCAGGGGACCCCGCGGCCCCCTGGCCCTGCGCTCCGCGTCGAGCCGCTCGGCTATCGCCAGGGCGTCAGGATTGGCCTCGAGCACGTGCCGCAGCGCCGGGCCTTTGCGGTCCAGGGCGTCTATACGCTCGAGGTACGCCTGCACGAGTGAGCGAGCCGTGTACTTGCCGGAGGCCATGCCCGCCTGAAGCTCCGCGATCGTCGCTTCCTCCAGCTCGAAGCCCAGGAGCTGCGGCCGGGGCAGCTCGCGCGGCGCAGCCTCGCGCTGCCCCGCCCGCGCCAGGACCGCGGGGGCCGCGGCCAGTGCGCCGCCGGCGGCGCTGTAATGGAGAAAGGTCCGGCGCGTGATGCCGCGCGTACGGCGCGCGCCAGCGGGCGTGAGGTCGCTCATTGGGGCCTCCAGATCAGGCGAGTCGGGGGAGGGGCGCCGCCGCCAAAGTCGTGTGGCGGGCGGGCGGAGGGCGCCCGGGATGCAATCTTCCGTCCGCAGCGCGTGTGCGCAACGTCCGGGTGCGCGTTCCGTGCGCGTTCCGTGTGCGCGTTCTGCGCGTTCCCTGGCGTCCGCGTCCCCACATCTCGCGCCTTGGCGGGCCGCCCGGGGCGCAGCGGCAGGGTGGGACGGCGACGTCGCCTAACGATTCCCGGAGGCCGTGTGTCATCCAGATGCAGTCAGGCGGGCGGGGCGCCGGCGGGTAGGGGCCCTAAGTGGTCGACTCGACTACTAGGCCTGGCACCGGGGGCGCAACGTTGAAGGAATGAGCCGGCACGATCGGGCAGCCCGGGGAGCGGCGGCGCGCGCCGCTGAGGATGGCGGAAGCGCGGGGCCGCGTCCGGTGGCAGCGGCTCCGCCCGACCCTTTGCCAGACTCGCAGACGGACGCCCAACTGGTGCGGCAGGCGCAGCGCGGCAATACCCGCGCGTTCGAGGCGCTGGTGCGCCGATACCTCAGGGCTGCGTATGCCGTGGCGCTGGCAGGCGTGGGCGAGCCCGCTGATGCCGAGGATGTCTGCCAGGACGCGTACCTCAGGTGCTTGCGTCACATCGGGGACTGCCGGGAGCCGGAGCGGTTCCGGGCATGGCTGCTGGCCATCGTGCGGAACCGCGCCCACAACTTCCGCCAGTACCGGAAGCTACGCGAGGCCGAGGCCGAGCCCGCGGCAGGCGCCGCGGCCGCCGCGGACAGCCCGCTTCGAGATGCGGCCCGCGCGGAGCTGCGCGGCCATTTGCGGGCGGCACTGGAAAAGCTTACCGAGCTGCAGCGGAGGGTGATCGTGTTGCATGACCTGGAAGGCTGGCAGCACAAGGAAATCGCTGGCGAGCTGGGCATCTCGGCGGGTGCCTCGCGATTCCACCTGCACGTGGCGCGTCGCGCCTTGCGCGCCCGATTGGCGCCACTTTATCCCCGGGGGTCCGCGTGATGGAGCAGCGATCGAAACACGCACTTCTGGACCCGCATACCGATCCCGACCGCTGGGAGCGGGTCGTACGCTCGATCATGGCCGCCGCCCGGCCCGAGCTGCGCCGCCGCGCCGCGGCGCGCACGCCCGTGCTGCTGCTCGCGGATTGGCTGAAGCCGGGGCTGGCGGCGGCTGCGGCCGTCATGGTTGTGGCCGCAGGCGCACTGCTCGCCGTGCGGGACGCCGTGCGGGATGTGCCGCCCAGCGCGCCGGCTGTGGCTGAAGTCATTGCGCCCGCAGCGGTTGCGACCTGGCTGGTGAGCGGCGCCTACCCCACAGCGGAAGAACTCGTGGTGGCCATGGAAGGAGCTAAGCCATGAAGCTCGGGCTCGAGCCCCGTACACGCGAATGGATCATGGCCGCCGCGCTGCTCGTGTCCGTGTTCATGGCCGGCGCACTGACCGCGTTGGCCGTGGACGGCCTGCTGGCCCGGCGCGGTGCCGCACGGCCGGAGCTTGCGGGGGGGCCGGCGTCGTTTGCACCGGGCGCGCGTTTCCTGCCGCCGGGCGGCCGGGGCGTGCACTTCGGCCGCGGCCCCGGGCCGATCGGCATGACCTCGGCGCTGGCCCAGCGACTGCGCTTGAGCGACCGGCAGGAGCAGCAGGTCCGGGAGATCCTGGAGCGCCGGCGCGCGGAATCCGATTCCCTGCTGCAGCAAATGCACCCCCGGCTGCAGGCGAACCTGGACTCGACCCTGGCCCAGATCCGGCGCCTGCTCGAGCCCGGGCAGCGCGAGGAGTTCGACCGCTACGTCCGCGAGGGGAGGGCGCTCATGTTCCGCCGGCTCGAACTGCCGCCGGGGGGCGGGGCGCCGCCCGAGCCTCCATTTTCCGAGCCGGACGGCGCCAGCGCTGCGGACGGGCACTGGGGGCCGCCGCCCGGTCCCTGAGAAGCTGAACACGTCGGCCCTGGTAGTCGAATTCGCCACCTGGATGCCATCATCAGCGAGGTTGGTCATGAGAAGAATGCTGGGCAGTGAACAGCCGCCTCAACTGGTTGAGCGCTGCACACAGCCGCAGCCGCTGCGGGTGACGGGGACGCTGCTGCTGCCGCTGCTGCTGCTCTGCGGGGCGCCACTGCACCTGGCGGCACAAGGCAGGCCGCAGGGTGAGCGACCCCAGGGTGAGCGGCCGCAGGGAGAGCAGCCGGATTTCTCCTTCGAGGAGCGCAGCTCGATCGGCTTTCTGCTGGCTCAGCAGCCGAAGCTCCGCTTCACGCCGGAGCAGATCGTGGCCCTCGAGGTCTTCGCCGCCGACCTCGCCGAGCTGAATCGTCCCTTGCTCGAGAAGGTGCGCGAGTTGCGGCCGACGGAGCGGCCGGCTGGTCGTGGCACCGGTCCCGGCGGCGGGGGCCGGGAGGCCATGCGGCAGCGCATGGAGCAGAGGCGGTCGCTCCTCGAGCAGATGCGCAAGAATGACGAGCAGGCGCTCGAGCTGGCACTCGGGGTTCTCAATCCCGAGCAAAAGAAAGTAGCTGACGACCTGCTCAAGGAGCGGCGCAAAGCCATGGAAGAGCGCCGGGGTGGCCGGCGCGGCGGCCGGCCGCCGTCTCGCCCCAGAGTGCAGCCTTTCGCGAGTTCAGCTACCTGAGTGGTCGGATCCGCAAATACGGCCGCATCTTTAGGCGCGGATTATCGAGTAGGTGATCGATAGGCTGAAGCGGACGGCCATGGCTACGGCTGTGGCCGCGCACCGCCCCGCGCGGCGTCCACCGCAGCCCTGCGCTTGCACGCGGGGCAGACCAGCAGCAGGCGGCGCCGCACGTAGGAGACGGCGCGCACGCGGCCTACCGGCTGGAGCGCGAGTTCTGCGCCACAAGCCGGGCAGCGCAGGGGCTGCCCCGCGAGCGCGGCTTCGCGCAAAGCGCGTCGCTGCTCCGGCGTGTAGTTCCCGGGCATGTGCCTCAAGGTAGTCGGACAGGCTGCCGCCGACGAGACGAGACAATTAGTGGCCCGGAGTTCAAGCGGCACAGGCGATTGCGGATGCGGGGGGCGATGTTGTATCGTGCGGCGCCCGTGGCTCGAGTTCTGCCTCCGGAGGGTGTGTGGCGAAGGAAGCCATCGAGCTGGAAGGCACGGTCAGCGAGGTGCTCCCCAACGCGACCTTCCGGGTCGAGCTGGAAAACGGCCACGAAGTGCTTGCCTACCTGTCGGGCAAGATGCGGCAGCACTATATCCGGGTGCTGGAAGGCGACCGCGTCAAGGTCGAGCTCTCGCCCTACGACCTGACCCGGGGCCGCATCACCTACCGTTCTAAGTAATGCTCGCCGCGCTGCCCAGCGCTGCCCGGGCAGCCCTTGCCGCCCCGGCCGGGGGGCGAGGGGCAGTGTGGGGTTAGCTCGCCGGGATATGCTGGTTGCGCGAGCCCTTGCGGCGGTAAAGGTCGCGGTCCGCCGCGCGGATCAACTCTTCGGCACTGCCCACCTCGGCCGAGTAGCTGGCCACACCCGCGCTGGCGCGGATGCCGGCCGGCCCCAGCAGCGGGTCGCGCTCCACCGCCTGTGCGATGCGCGCGATGTGGCGCAGCCCGCCGCGCCTGTCCGAGTCGGCCAGCACGGCAATGAACTCGTCGCCGCCGTAACGCGCACTCAAGTTCATGGCGCGAGTCTCACTGGCCAGGATATCGGCGAAGGCGCGCAACGCCTTGTCCCCCGCCTGGTGGCCGGCCCGGTCGTTGTACACCTTGAAATGGTCGAGGTCAAAGAGGACAATGGCCAGCCGTCGGCCGCGCCGGGCGGCGGCGAACTCCTTCTCCACGAACATCTCGAGGTGACGCCGGTTGGGCAGCCCGGTAAGCGGGTCGGTGAGCGAGAGGGTACGGATGCGCTCGTGCAGCCGGGCATTGGCCACGGCAATAGCGGCGTGGAAGGAGACGCGCTCGAGCAGCCGCACGTCTTCCTGCCGGTACTCGCGCGGCGCGCGGTGGCCGATGGAGAGGGCGCCGATCACCTGGTCCTCCGCCAGCAGCGGCACGACCATGCCCGAGTCGGACCGGACCAGCCGGCGCAGCTCGGGCGGCAGCAGCGGGTGCTTCTTCACGTGGTCGATGGCGATCCCCGCCCGACTCTCGAGGAACCGGCGGCACAGCTCGACCGGGAGAGGCACCCGCGCGCCCACAGGCAGAGGCAGTCTGCCGCCCGTCATGGCGATCTCGACCTCGGTTTCGCCCCTGAGCAGCCAGACGGTGGCGCTATCAGCCTCGACCAGGTCGACGGCCGCGGCAATGATGCGCTCGAGCACCTGCGGCAGCTCGAGCGAGGCGCTGAGCGCACGCCCGATCTCCTCCAGCCGCTCCGCCTCGCGCCGCCGCCGCTCCGTTTCCTCGACGTAGCGCGCGTTGTCCAGCGCGACCGCGGCCAGGTCCGCCACCGCGGCCAGCAGCTCCAGGTCATCACTGGTGTAGGCG
>JACQVE010000092.1 GCA_016209965.1 Gemmatimonadota bacterium
GCCTATTGGCGGCGGGCGGCCGGGCCCCGTGACCACGGAGCTGCTGCGGCTTTATCGCGCGCGCAGCCGCCCGCGCGCGGCCGTCCGGGCCTAGACCCCCCAAGCCCGCGTCTGGCCCTCCCGCCCATGGCACCGCCCCGGCCCCGCCCTTAGATTGCAGCCCAACCAGCACAAAGGCGGGCGGGAGGCGGCCGCGCAGCGCCGGCAACGGTAGGAAAGGTGGGTGACATGAGCCGTTCACTGAACAAGGCAATGTTGATCGGGAACGTGGGATCGGAGCCCGAGGTGCGCTCGACGGCCGGCGGCGTCAAGGTGGCCAAGGTGTCGCTGGCCACGAACCGCACCTTCCGGGACCGGAGCGGCCAGCAGCAGGACAAGACGGAGTGGCACCGTCTGACCTTCTGGGACCGGCTGGCCGAGATCGTGGAGCAATACGTCCACAAGGGGGACCGGCTCTACGTGGAGGGGCGGATCGAGTACTCCCAGAGCGAGGACGATAAGGGGAACGTCCGCTACTGGACCGATGTCGTGGTCCGGGAAATGGTCATGCTCAGCCAGCCGGCCGGCGGCGCGAGCGGCGAGGGAGGTGGAGCCTGGCGCCAGCCGCGTCAGGACGCGGCGCCGGCCGCGGCGTCGCCGTTCGAGGAAGACGACGACCTGCCCTTCTGAGCCTCAGTGGTCGAGTTCATAAGTACGGCGGCCGAATGCCGCCCTATTGGTGAATTCGACCACTCAAGGCAGCGCCGGCCGGCGCTTCGCCGCCTCGCGCTCCGCGGGCAGCGTCCACGGCTGCAGCGTTTCCAGCTCCGCGCGCGTGAAGTATCTGGCCTCGGTCTCGCCGTCCAGCACGACGCCGTAGGAGTGGGGCCGGTACTCACTGGAATCCACGAGCACACCCGTTCGTCCGAGAGCAGCCGGATCCAGGGGGAACGGTCCGGGGCGTATGCGCACGCGCGTCCCGACCTGCATGAGGGCACCGGCAGTGACGGTCATCTTGCTCTCCGCCTATCCTGACTGTCGTGCCTGAGGGGTCGAATCCACCAATGCCGCGGCACTAGAGACTCGGCCACCAGGCGCAGGATGGAAGCTGGCGCCCAGGCGCGCAATCCCTTGCCGCAGGTGAGCGTCAGCCTATATTGGCGCCGTCTCGACTCCCGGCTGGTGCGAGGTGCGAGATGAGCAGGGGCACAGCGGGGATGCGCAGCAGTGTGATCATGGCCATCGGCGGAGCGATTGGCGCGCTCTGGGTGGCCATGGCCGCCAGCGCGCTGTGGAGCTCGTTCCGCGGTTTCCAGAACCAGCGCCTGGATTGGGGGCTCGGCTGGGGATTGGTGGGCGTCCTGCTGCTGGCAGCGGGGGTCGCGGCCGTGGTCGGCACCTGGTGGCACGTCTACCGTATAGGGCAGCGGCAGTAGTGCCGACCTTCTACTGTTCCTTCTTCCAGAAGCCCAGAAGCTCTTCCTCGTATTGCTCGGGCGCCGCCCGGTAGGCGGCCACCCACTCGGAGAATGAAGGCAGCGCCAGGCGCGCAGCCAGGGCCTCCGTGACGCGGCCTACCAGCTCGCTGTACGAGCCGGCCCGCACCCCACCTTCTGGGGCCGGCAAAGGGGCCGGGGATCCCGCCGCAGCAGCAGAATCCAGCTCCGCCGGCTCGGCGGGAAAGGCCTGCTGCGCCAGCTCGTAAATCTCGTCGGGAGTCAATTGCAGAAACTGCTCTGCCAGGCGAGCAGAACACCAGTCCAGGTACTTCGCGCGCAGAACCTGAAGATCCGCTGGTTCCGGTGCCATGGGAAAACAGGGTTAGGGAGCCCCGACGCCGCACCCGCCCACCGCACCGCACGGCTCCGTGGGCTTCTCCACAGCTCCAGTCCGCAGAGCACCGTCTCCGAACGCGCGCCGTCGCGGGCTCAGAACCCTGTTAGCCTAAAGGAGAGGAAGCGCTCCCGTCAAGTATGGAAGGCCGGGTCGTCCCGCGACGGAATCGGGATCGCGCCCGCGAGATGCTCGAAAAAAGCCCACCGGGTCACCCCGTACATGATGATGCTGCGAATCACCTCCGGATAACGCTGCTGCATCCGCAGCACCTCGGCGGCCACTTCCGGAGGCAGTTCGACGCGCAGCTCGACCGGAGTCGTGTCCCACATAGAGCTTTCCTCGGGCATGAATAAAAAATATCAAAAAAGGCGTCGCGACTGTCGGGGAGGCTCCTCGCCGGCCCTGCTCGGTGCTCCCGGCCGACGATGAGCCGCAAAGATAGAGGCGCCCGCTGCCGGCGTCAAGGCTTTTGCTAAGCTGTGTTCTCCCAATTCGTTACGCTATCATGTTGATTGGCAAGCACTTAGCAGATCGGGCTTAGCCGCAGGTTTGGCCGGTGCGCCCTGGGGCGGAGTTGTGCAAAGGCACTTGTTTCCACGGCTGAAGTCATGGGCGGACGGGGGTTTAGGGGACAGAGAGATAGGAATATGGAGCATGTGTCGGGGTCGGTAAACCGATGTTTTTGGGGTAGGAAGGCGAGCTCGCCTTGGGCTTGCCCTGCGGTGGGGTCGGGAGCGGGAGTGGGAGCGGGACTGGGAGCGGGAGCGGGAGTGGGAGCGATTGACAGGGGTGGGTCAGGGGTGTAGGGTGGCCGGCCCATGCGCTGGCTCTACGGCTTGTTCTTGCTGATTCCGGCTGCTGTGGTACTGGAGGCAGCGCAGGCGCCGGCGGCGTGGGTGTTTGGCGCGGCGGCTCTGGCGATCGTGCCCTTGTCGGCGGTGCTGGGGCGTGCGACGGAGGAGCTGGCCTGGCACACGGGTCCCACGGTGGGCGGGCTGCTCAACGCGACGTTGGGGAATGCTGCGGAGCTGATCATTACGATCCTGGCCGTGCGGGCCGGCTTGCTGGACCTGGTGAAGGCGTCGCTGACGGGCTCGATCCTGGGCAACCTGCTGCTGATCCTGGGACTGGCGCTGCTGCTCGGGGGAGTTCGCCACCAGACGCAGAGCTTCAATGCGCGGGCGGCGGGGGTAGCGGCGGCGATGCTGATGCTGGCGGTGGTAGGGCTGGTGCTGCCGGCGCTGTTTGCCATGACCCACCCGCGGGGAGGCGGGGGTGCTACGCTGAGGCTGTCGATAGCCGTGGCGGCGGTGCTGATCGTGGTGTATGGCGTAAGCTTGCTGTTCACGCTCCACACGCACAAGCGGCTGCTGGGCCCGGCGGGGGAAGTGGCAGAGGTGGAGGAAGGCGCATGGTCGGTGAAACGGGCGCTGTCTTACCTGCTGCTGGCGACGGCGGGGGTGGCGCTCATGAGCGAGATCCTGGTCTCGGCGACGGAAGAGGCGATTTCGGCGCTGGGCGTGACGGAGCTGTTCGTGGGCGTGATCGTCATCCCCTTGATCGGCAATGCGGCGGAGCATGCGGCGGCGGTATGGATGGCGGCCAAGAACAAGATGGACCTGGCGCTCGGGATCGCGATCGGTTCCAGCACGCAGGTGGCGCTACTGGTGGCGCCGGTCCTGGTGTTCGTGGCGCTGGCGTTCGGCCAGCCCATGGACTTCGTGTTCACCAGTCTGGAAGTGGTGGCCGTGGCACTGGCGACGGGGATCATCACCATCATCTCGCTGGACGGTGAGTCCCACTGGTTCGAGGGAGTGCAGCTCCTGGCCGTGTACCTTTTCCTGGCCGTGACCTTCTACTTCTATTGACC
>JACQVE010000093.1 GCA_016209965.1 Gemmatimonadota bacterium
CGGCCCCGCGCCACGCCTGCGAGCTCGCGGATGTCGTCAGCCACGCCTGCCCAGTCGCCCTCCTTGATCTTGCCGATCTGCGCCACCATGTCCAGCTCCGTGGCGCCGCGGCCCAGCGCGTCCTCCGCCTCGGCCACCTTGGCCGCCGTAGTGGTCGCACCCAGCGGGAAGCCGACCACAGTCGCCACCGCGACATCGCTCCCGGCCAGCTCCTGTGCCGCCAGCTCGACCCAGACCGGGTTCAGACATACCGCCGCAAAGCTGTGCGCCCGCGCCTCCCGGCACAGCTTCACGATCTCGGCGGAGGTAGCGGCGGCCTTGAGCAGGGTGTGGTCCACATACTTGGCCACGGAGTCGGGCGCGGCGCCCCGCGCCGGGGTCGTGGAGCGGGTGGCCGGCGCCGCGGCGGCCACGCCCGGGGCCCGCGGCGGCGCGGCCCCGGCAGCGGCGGGACGGGCGGCTGGTCGGGAGCGCAGACGCACGAACTCCGCCGCCACGCGGCGGGCCAGCTCCTCCGCCGCCGTGCGGTTCATCTCGTCTCCGCGGGCAAGAAGTCGATCCGATCCACCACGCCCACGATCACGGCCTGAACGGGCGAGTCCTCATCGGCCAGCACGATGCGTGCGGAACCGCCCTCCCGCATGACCAGCACCGTATCGCCCACGCCGGCATCCACCACGTCCAGCGCAATGAGGTCGCCGCCTTCCGCTTCGCCCTCGAGCGTCAGCGGCTGGACCAGCAGGAGCTTCTGGCCTATGAGGTGCTCGTTCTTGTGCGTCGAGATCACCTCGCCCACCACCCTGCACAGAGTCACGATTCCTCCTCCAGCCGCAGGCGGTCGACAAAGCCGATGATCGAGGCGTCCACCGGCACCATGCGGTGCACCAGCGGTATGGTCGCTTCCCGCGCCGTGACGTAGAACACCAGCTCGCCGGGCCCCGAACCGATCGTGTCCAGCGCCACCAGCGGCTTGCCTCGCGGCCGCCCAAACCGATCCACCGGCTCGACCCACTGGAGCGTGGCCGTTCCCAGCCCCGGGCTCTTCACCGTGACCACCACCCTGCCAATGATACGGGCCAGGTTCATCCCCTCCTCCGGGGCACGCCGCACCCCACCTCCCCCACACCGCCCCGACGGGCGGAGGGGGGGACACGGAGACGCGGCGACGCCGCCCCACCGCCGCGGCTTCGCGCCCGCCCCCGCGGCGGCGGCGGGACCGGGGGCTCGCCCCGTCTCCGCGTCGCCCCGTCTCCTCGTCGGGGCAGCGGGGCGGGAAGGCGGCTCACCACCACCCCCGGTGCTCGAGCTCCCAGGGGCTCAGCCGCACCTTGCGCCTCTTGGCTCGCACCAGCCGCTCGTTCTCGAAGATCTTGACCAGCGCCACGCCCGCGACGAACCCGCCCACGTGCGCCCAGAAGGCAATGCCCCCGCCCGCCGTCGGCATGGTGGCGCCGGAAAGCACCTGGATCACGATCCAGAGGCCCAGCACCAGCCAGGCAGGGATGGGAATGATACGGACGAAGGGGAAAAAGAAAAAGAGAGTGTGGATCCGGATGCGCGGGTAGAGCAGCAGGTAGGCGCCCATGATGCCGCTGATCGCGCCCGAAGCACCTACCGTGGGCACCGGCGAATCGGCGGCCGCCCAGATGTGCGCGGCCGCGGCCGCCAAACCCACAACCAGGTAGAACAGCCCATAACGCAGGTGCCCCATCGAATCTTCCACGTTGTTGCCGAAGAGCCAGAGAAACCACATGTTGCCGATCAGGTGCAGCCAACTGCCATGCAGGAACATGCTGGTCAGCACGGCCTCCCACTCGAGGCCGCCGAAACGGCAGACCACGCCCGCCGCCAGCTCGATGCCGCCAAACGCACCCGTCTGGCCCGTCACCTCGGCCGGGATCATCCCGTAGCGGCAGACGGACTCGTTCAGCAAGGAGAAGGACAGCCCGGCTCCCTGCAGGTAGACCCAGGCGCCGACGTTGACCACGATCAGGCCGATCGTGAACAGAGGCGTCAGCTCGGTCGGGTTCTCGTCGCGCAATGGGAACAAGCGGCGCTCCTGCGCAATGGGGCGGGCAAGGGCCGGCAGAATAGGCGGCGCGGGGGCGCGGTGTCAATCGAGAGAAGGCGGTCCGCCGTCCCACCGCGCCCGCCCTGCCGGCTCGGGCACCGGCCCGCACCGCTGCCACGCTGGCAGGCAAGAGCCCGGTTTGCGCCTAACTGGCGCGAAAACCTGCGCCGCGCCTGGCATGGCCGTTGCACCGGCAGGCGGGCCTCGCACTGTCGCGAATCACCAGAGGAGAAGACATGGCCAGCAAAGTCATTGGCATTGATCTGGGCACCACCAACTCCGTGGTGGCCGTCATGGAGGGCGGCGACCCGGTGGTCATTCCGAACGCGGAAGGTGGCCGCACGACCCCGTCGGTAGTGGCGTTCACGCGGGACGCGGAGCGGCTGGTGGGCCAGGTCGCGCGGCGCCAGGCCATCACGAACCCGAAGAACACGGTTTTTTCGATCAAGCGGTTCATGGGCCGGCGCTGCTCGGAGGTGGAGGCGGAGCGCAAGCGCGTGCCGTACGAGGTGCGTTGCGATGCCGAGGACCGGGTGCAGGGCCACTTCCCGTTTGCGGACAAGACGTTCTCGCGGCCCGTGTTCTCGGCCAAGTTCCTGCAGTTGATGAAGCAAACGGCCGAGGATTACCTGGGC
>JACQVE010000094.1 GCA_016209965.1 Gemmatimonadota bacterium
CCGCCCGGTCATGCCCAGGTTGACGAGGAGCCGCAGCGCGGGGTTGAACAGCAGGACCACCTTCTTGCCGCGTCGCATGACGCCTTCGATGCGCCGGCCGCGTAGGGCGGCGTTCAGCCGCGCGGGTGTGAGGCCCTGGGCCAGGATGTCGGTGTGGTAGACATGCACGCCGGTGACCGTGCGGCCCACGACCCGGCGCCGCAGGTCACGGGCGATGGTTTCGGCCTCAGGCAGTTCGGGCATGACGCTCCAGCTCTCGCCAACCGATGTCTCGACGGTATTGCTTACCCTCGAAGCGGATCGCCGCTGCGGCCGCGCGGCTGCGCGCGGCGGCCTCGGCCAGGGAACCTGCGACGGCGGTCACGGCCAGGACCCGCCCGCCAGTGGTGAGGAGCCGGCTGTCCTCGAGCCGGGTGCCGGCGTGGAACAGGAGCACGCCGGCGCTGGACTGCGGCGCCGGCGGGATGAGGATCTCGCGGCCTGCTTCCGACGGGCCGGGGTAGCCGGCGGCGGCCAGCACGGTGGCCAGCGCGAACGCGGGGTGCCAGTCCAGGCTCGCGCCCTCGAGCTGCGCGCCGCGCGCGACGGCCAGGACGGGCTCGAGCAGCGATGAGCGCAGCAAGGGGAGCAGGGCCTGGGTCTCCGGATCGCCGAAGCGGGCATTGAACTCGAGGACGCTGGGGCCGCCGGCTGTGAGCATGAGCCCGGCGTAGAGCACGCCGCGGAACGGCCGGCCGTCCTCGCGCAGTGCGGCCAGTGTGGGCGCAAGGATCTCGCGGCGGATACGGTCCAGCAGCACTGCGTCCACGAGCGAGACGGGTGCGCAGGCGCCCATGCCCCCGGTGTTCGGCCCGGTCTCGCCCTCGCCGATGCGCTTGTAGTCCTGGGCGGGGAGCAGCGGCAGCGCGTCCATGCCATCGGCCAGCGCCAGCACGGAGACCTCCTCGCCCTCGAGCCGATCCTCGATCACGATCTCCCGGCCGGCCGCGCCGAAGGCTTCCTCGACGAGCATGGCGTGGGCGGCGGCCAGGGCCTGCTCCACGGTCTCGCACACCACTACGCCCTTGCCCGCGGCCAGCCCCGAGGCCTTCACGACCAGCGGGGCTCCGCGGTCGCGGATATACCGCTCGGCGGGCCCGGCCTCGGTGAAGGCGGCGGAGGGCGCGGTGGGGACGCCGGCGCGGCGCATGAGCGACTTGGCATAAGCCTTGGACGCCTCAATGGCCGCGGCGGCGCGGCTGGGGCCGAGGATGGGCAGCCCGTGCCGCGCGAAGACGTCGACAATGCCGGCCGCCAAGGGCGCCTCGGGACCGACCACCGTCAGATCAATGGACTGCCCCTCGGCCCAGCCGGCGAGGGCGTCGGCGGCGGTGGGATCGAAGGGGAGGGAAGTGGCCAGCTCTGCGGTGCCGCCGTTGCCGCGGGTGACATAGAGCTCGGCGGCCGGAGCATCC
Source organism: Gemmatimonadota bacterium (assembly GCA_016209965.1). Lineage (NCBI taxonomy): Bacteria > Pseudomonadati > Gemmatimonadota > Gemmatimonadota bacterium. The sequence goes on from JACQVE010000094.1 coordinate 1,455, forward strand.
TGCCTCAGCTTCCAGAGCAGGGCGTGCTCACGGCCGCCGTAGCCTACGACCAGGATCTTCATGCCGCGCCGACCTCAGTACACCGGTTCATAGCCGGATAAAGGATCAGTTCACCGCGGAGCGCGCAGAGGAAGCCAGCGGGCTCTGCGGTGAGTTGCAACGGGTATTGCCTTACGGAGCGTCAGGGGCGGCGGAAGCTTTCGGCGACCGCGTCGCGGATGCGGCGGGCGGCGTCGCCGACCTGGTCCACCACGCCGCGCGCCTCCTCCGCATAGGCGTGGGCGGCGGCGGCCAGGTCCTCCATGTAGGGGCGGGCCTCGTCGGAGCGGCGCCGGTACTCGCCGCGCAGCACGCGGTCGTACTCGCCGGCCTCGATCCAGTCGCGCAACTCGGCCGCCCGCAGAACGTGGAAGGGGTGTGTGGCAGGAAGCAGGTTGAGGACCTTGAAGACGGCATCCGCGATGTCGCCGCCCTTGCGGTACTCGTCAGCCTGCTGCAGGAACTCGTTCAGGTCCGTTTCCTCGCGCTCGCCGCCGCCGGCCAGCTTCATCTGCGTGCGCAGCGCGGGCTCCGGCCGCTGTCCGGCGAGCAGCCCGGCGCGGTCAGCGGACAGCTCACTCTTCCGACTCCACTCGAGCAGGGCCAGCAGCACCGCGCGTGCGGCCAGGCCCACGATGGGGAACCCCTGCTGCGCCAGCAGGATGAGCAGCACCGTCATGGTGCGGTACAGCACGTGGCCGGAGAGGATATGCCCCAGCTCGTGGCCCAGCAGCCACTCGAGCTCCTCGTCATCCAGCAGCCGGATGCTCGCGGAGTTCAGCACAATGAACGGCCGGTCCATGCCGTAGGCGCCGGCATTGACAAAGGGGGTCTGGGAAACGAACAGGTCGTAGGGCGCGGGTGAATCGAGGGTCTCGAGCACGCGCAGATAGTGGTGGTGCACGCGCGGGAACTGGCGCTCCGAGACGCGCACCGCATTGGCCTGGAACGCCAGGCGCACGGGCTTCTCGCCAAAGAAGCCGACCAGCTTCTTGAGCACCTCGTCGAACCCCGGGATGCGGCGCAACGCGGAAAGGGCGGCACGGTCCGCCGGGTGCTCCCAGGTGCTCGAGCTGATCTCCCGCAGGACGCGGCGAGCGTGCGCGGTCTCGTCTTTCTCAGGCATTCTCCTCGTCCCCCTCCAATCCCGATCCCTATCCCGATGCCGAGCACCCTTCGGCCCGGCTCAGGCGGCCGGGGTCTCGCTGGTTGGTTCCCCGCAGTCGCTCCGGCGCCCGGGGGTCCCGGGAGCTCCCCCCCTCCTACGGCCTGGGCCGCTCCGGGGTTTCCGGCGGCCCGCTGGCCTTGGTGGGCGCGGGGGGCGCGAGGCCGGCGGGCGGGCGCACGCCGGTGAACAGCCGCCACGGCCGCTCGGCGACCTCGCGCATGAAGTGCTGCAGCAGCATGGTCGTGCTGTCCAGGTTGGCGAGGATGCCGCTGATCTCGGGCTCGCGCGCGTTCAACAGGCTGGTCGCGTCCTGGACGATGCGGCGGGTGTCGCCCAGGAGGCCGCGCACCGAGTCGATGCTGGCGGTGGCCACGGGCGCGAGCGCGCCCAGGTGGGTGCGAAGGGCCACGGTCAGCGACTCGGCGGCGACCAGCTCCGCCTGCAGCCCCTGGAGCAGCGTGGGCAGCGCCCTGGTGGTCACCACAATGGCCTGATTGGCCGAGGCCGTGGTGCGCGCCAGCGTGTCCATGAGCGCGCGCGAGGTCTCGAGCGTCGTCATGAGCTCGGTCGTCATGCTAGTGGCCAGATCCTGCACCTGAGCGACGACCTCCGGCGCGCGCACGCCCGGCACCGTGTCGCCGGGCTCGAGGTAGCTCTCGCTCCAGGGGCCGATCTTGAGCAGCAGCTTGCCGGCGCCGATCACCGTGGGCGGAAGCAGCATGGCGTGGGTGCCGACCGGCAGGCGCAGCGTGTCGCCCTTTGAGAGGCGCGACTCGATGTCCATGCGAACGTGGAAGATGGGCATGCCGCTCTCGCCGATGGCCGGCTCAATGGCGGCGACGCGGCCGATGGTGTACCCCTGCAGGTAGACGGGCGCCTGCTCGGCCACGCCGTCAATGCTCTCGAAGGAGGTGTAGAGCGGATACGTCTTCTCCTGCAACGCGGGCGAGAGCCAGAACAGGGAGCCGCCCAGGATCAGCAGTCCCAGCATGACCACGGCCCCCACGGTGAGGTCAGTGCGTTCCCACTTCATGAGTCTCCAGTCGCAACCCTTGCTCCTCCCAGTACGCGGCGAGGTCCGCGCAGTCGAAGAGCACCTGGTCACGTTCGGCCGTGGTGATCAAGGCGGTGCAGCCGGCGCGGCGGCAGCGCGAGAGGAACCACTGGACGCGCGCCGGCCGCAGGTACTCTCCGGGATCCTCGAGCAGCAGCAGTTCGGGGTCGCGGATCACTGCGCGCGCCAGTACGGCTTTCTTGCGGACGTCCAGCGGCACGTCGGCGGGCCGAGAGTTGCCCCACTCCTGGATTCCGAATTCCGCCAGCGCCTCCGTGGCCCGCTGGTTGGCCTGCTCCAGCTCAGCCGCGCCGCTGTAGAGGAGCGGCACGACCAGGTTCATGCGCAAGGTCAGGTTGCTGACCAGGCCGCCCGGCAGCAGGGCCACGCCGAGGCGACGGCGGAACTGGTACGCCCTGCGCCGGTCGAGCCGGGAGGGCTCGATGCCCAGCACCTCGACCCGCCCGAAGGACGGCTCGACCAGGCCCACACAAAGGCGGAGCAGTGCGGCGCCCGCCGAAGGCGGCGCGCCCACCACGCAGAAGGCGCCCGCCGGCACTTCCAGGTCCAGGGGCCGCGGCCACTCGCCGAAGGAGGGCGGCGGCAGCACCTCCTGCAACCGGATCACCGGGTTCCCGTTCGCGTTCATAGGAAGTAGCGCAGCAGTGAAATCGACGTCGAGACCAGGAAAACGAAGAGGATCGAAGCGACGACGCCGCGCGTGGCGCACTGCGGGATGTCCGTGGGCTTGCGCCCGCCCAGCAGTCCCTCCTGGCTGCACAGCATGGCCACGCCGGCACCAAAGATGGCACCCTTGAGCAGCGTGATCCAGAGGTCCCCGAGCGTCAAGGCCAGCCGCAGCGAGCTGGCGTACTCGGCCGCCGAGACGCCGCCCAGCAATGCGGCCACCACGGCGCCGCCGCCCAGGGTGACGGCGTCGAAGTAGATGGTGAGCAGCGCCACGGAAACGGCGCCGCCCACGACGCGCGGCACCACCAGGTACTGCAGTGGGTCGACGCCCATGGCCTCGAGCGCCTCGGTCTCGCCCATCACGCCATTGGTGGCCAGCTCGGCGGCTATAGCAGTGCCGGAGCGGGCAATCACCACGATGGCCGTGAGCAGTGGCCCGAGCTCCTGCACCACCACGGTCACCAGGATCCTGCCCAGCACCTCGGACAGCCCGAAGCGTGCCGCCTGGGCGTGCGCCTGCACGATCACGGTCACGCCAATGACCAGCGCGATCATGCTCAGGAAGGGCAGCGCCTGGACGGCCGTGAAGCGGACCTGGTTGATCAGGATGCGCAGCCCCAGCGACCGCGTGGTCACGGGGTAATCCATGGCGGAGCGGATGACGGCGCCCAGGAAGCTGACGCGATCCACGTAATGCGCGCCTCGCCCGCGCGCGCCGCGGCCTACGCCAGCAACGGCTTCCAGCAGCATAGCGGTTCAGGCTGCGGCCAGGGCCTGATCCAGATCGGCGATCAGGTCCTCGACGTCCTCGATGCCCACGGACAGCCGCAACAGCCCGTCCGTGATCCCCATGGCTTCCCGCCGCTCGCGCGGCACGGAGGCGTGCGTCATGACCGCCGGATGACCGATCAGGCTCTCGACACCGCCCAGACTCTCGGCCAGGGCGAACAGCCGCGTGCGCTCCGCCACCCGGCGCGCACGCTCGAACGTGCCCAGCTCCAGGCTCACCATCCCCGTGAACCCCCGCATCTGCCGCCGCGCCAGCTCGTGCTGCGGGTGCGAGGCCAGCCCCGGATAGTAGACCCGCTCGACCGCCGGGTGCTGCGCCAGGAACTCCGCCACACGCTGGCCGTTGCGGTTGTGCGCCTCCATGCGCAAGTGCAGCGTCTTGGTGCCGCGCAGCACCAGCCAGCAGTCCCAGGGGCCGGGCACCGCGCCGGCGGCCTTCTGCAGGAAGCGGAGCTCGGCGGCGACGTCGTCGTCATTGGTGACCACGACCCCGCCGATCACGTCCGAATGGCCATTCAGGTACTTGGTGCTCGAGTGCACGACCAGGTGGGCGCCCAACGCGAGGGGCTGCTGGTTGTAGGGCGAGGCGAAGGTGTTGTCCACGCACAGGAGGACGCCCGCGTCCGCCGCGATCTGCGCGGCCGCGCGCAGGTCCGCGAGCCGCATCATCGGGTTGGTGGGCGTCTCGAGGAAGAGCAGACGGGTCTCCGGGCGGAGCGCGCGCTTCATGGTCTCCGCCTCGCGCGAGTCCACAAACGTGAACTTCACGCCCAGCCGCGCCAGCACCTGGGTGAACATGCGGTGCGTCCCGCCGTACGTGTTCTCTTCACTGATCACGTGATCGCCGGCCGAGAGTCGCTTCACCACCGCCTCGATCGCGGCCAACCCGCTGGCGAAGGCGATGCCGTGCCGCCCGCCCTCCAGCGCCGCCACGTTCGCTTCCATGGCTTCCCGCGTCGGGTTCTGCACGCGGGCGTACTCGTAGCCCCGTTTCGGCGCGCCCAGTGCCTCCTGCACGTAGGTCGAAGTCTGGTAGACGGGCGCCATGATCGCGCCCGTCGTGGGATCGGGCGCCTGCCCCGCGTGGACGGCGCGGGTAGCAAAGGCGTGGCCGGCATCAGTCATTGGAAAAGGCGAGTCGGGGGACCGCGTGTGTGCAACCCAAGAATAGTGGCGGCGGTGGGCGGCGGCAATGGCCCGGACCAGGTTTCCTTGCTATGCTGCCGTCCCGCCAACCGTGGTGCTCTGGGCCGGGCTTCGGCCAACCGGGCGCGCGGTAAGGCCTCCGCGTAGCCAAAGGGGTGGGGTGGCGTAGGATAGTCAATCCGGCCAACATGGAAGAGTAAAACATGGTCCGTGTGCTCGCGCACCAGAAGGTAACCGCGGACGGTGCGGCCCCGCCCGCGCGCTGGCTGCTCTTCCTGCACGGGGTGTATGGCGCGGGCCGCAACTGGGCATCGCTGGCGCGCAGGCTGGTGCGCCGGCGGCGCGACTGGGGCGCCGTGCTGGTGGACCTGCGCGAGCACGGCGGCTCGCGCGGCTTCCCGCCGCCGCATACGCTGCCAGCGGCAGCCGGTGATGTGGCCGCGCTGGTTGCGGCTGAGCGCCTGCGCGCTGCGGCCGTGCTGGGCCATTCCTTTGGCGGCAAGGTCGCGCTGCACCTCCTGACGCTGGGGCTGCCCGGACTCGAGCGGGTGTGGGTGGTAGACTCGACGCCGGAGGCGGGGCCGCCGCGCGGCAGTGCTTGGGAGATGCTCGAGGTGGTCCGCTCGTTGTCGGGGCCGTTCCCTGCACGCCAAGCTGCCGTGGAGCAGCTCGTCGCCCGCGGCATTGCCGCGCCCGTGGCGGAATGGATGAGCACGAATCTGGAGCCGTCCGACCGGGGCTACCGCTGGCGTCTCGACCTGGAGACGCTGGAAGCGCTGCTGCGGGACTTCTTCCGCACGGATTTGTGGCGCGTGGTCGAGGAGCCGCCGCCCGGCGTACGCATCCATTTCATCAAGGCGGAGGCCTCAGGCGTGCTGAGCGCGGTGGCGTGCGGGCGGCTCGAGCGGGCGGGGGAGCGCAGCGGCCAGGTTTTCCTGCACCGGCTCGCGGGCGGGCACTGGCTGAACGCCGACAACCCCGAGGGCGTGCTGAAGCTGCTCGAGACTCACCTGTGAATCCTGGCGGCTGGTCTCCGAGCGGCTTTGCCGCCGAGGTTCTGAGGCATTGGGCTTGTTGACACTTTTCTGCGGCCCGGTCTAAGTTGCCTGCCGGCATTCGGCCGTCGGCGCCGCCGGCGGCCGTTCCTCCTGTCCCGTTTGGGCCCATGCCGTTCGAGATTCCAGCCGGTCTCATGGTCAGCGTTTCCGGGGTGCGCGGCCGCGTGGGCGAGTCGCTCACGCCGGAGGTGGCCACGCGCTTTGCCGCGGCGTTCGGCGCCTATCTTGGCGCCGATGTCGTGGGCCGCCGGCCGCACGTAGTGCTGGCCCGGGATTCCCGCACTTCCGGGCCCATGTTCGCCCGTGCGGCCGCCGCCGGGCTGCAGTCCGTGGGGTGCGACGTCGTCGACCTGGGCCTCGTGCCCACGCCGACCGCGCTGCTCAGCATTGCCGAGCTGGATGCGGATGGCGGGGTGGTCGTCACGGCCAGTCACAATCCGGTCGAGTGGAACGCGCTCAAGTTCGCTTCCGGCGCCGGCACGTTCCTGGATGCCGAGGAGGCGCCGCGCATGCGCGCCTTCCTGGCGGACCGGCCGCTCCCCCGCGCCGGCTGGGAGGGCGTGGGCGTGGTGACGGCGGACCAGCAGGCCGTGCCGCGCCACCTGGATGCCGTGCTGCGGATCCCATTCCTGGACGTGCCCGCCCTCCGCGCCCGGCGCTTCCATGTGGCCCTGGACTGCGTGCGGGGTGCCGGCGCGGTGCTGCTGCCGCCACTGCTCGAGGCGCTGGGGTGCGCGGTCTCGGGCATCCATCTCGAGCCCGACGGCCGCCTTCCGCGCGCGCCGGAGCCGGTCGCGGAGAACCTGGGCGAGCTCGAGGCGCTGGTACGGCAGAGCGGCGCGGAAGTGGGGCTGGCCACGGACCCGGACGGCGACCGCCTCTCCCTGGTGAGCAATTCCGGTCGCGCCCTGGGCGAGGAGCTGACCCTGGCGCTGGCCGCACGGCTCGTGCTGCGCCACCGCCCGGGGCCGCTGGTCACCAACCTCTCCAGCAGCGCGGTAACGGAGGAGGTGGCCGCCGAGGCCGGCGTCCCCCTGCACCGTGCGCCTGTGGGCGAGATCCATGTGGTGCGGCGCATGCAGGCGGTGGGCGCGGTCGTAGGCGGTGAAGGCAACGGCGGCGTGATCCTTCCCGATGTGCAATACACGCGGGATGCGGCAGTGGCGGCTGCGCTCGTGCTGCAGCTCCTGCTCGAAACGGGGGCGACGCTGGAGCAGGAGGCGGCTCGTTTCCGGCCGTACGTGATCGTGAAGGAAAAGGTCCGCTGGGGCGCAGCGTCGGGCGCGCCGGCCTATGATACTTTGCAGGCGCTGCTCCCGGCGCCCGAGGTGGATAGGCAGGACGGGCTGCGCCTGGCCTGGCCCGAGGCGCGCAAATGGCTGCACCTGCGCCCCTCCGGCACGGAGCCGATCTTGCGCATCATTGCCGAGGCGCCCACGGCGGGGGAGGCGCAGGAGCTGGTGCAGATCGCGCGCCAGGCGTTGCTGGGCACGCTCGCCGGCTTGCCGGGCGGGGCGGCCGCGGCGGGCTGAAGTGGTCGAATTCGCAGGTAGGCATGGATTCGGGCGCCGATCTCGAGTGGAGGGGATCTTGCAGCTTTCCGTTTGATACAAAGCCATTGATCAAAGGAACCAGAACCATGTGTGGGATCGTGGGATACATCGGGCGCCAGGCGGCGGTGCCGATCCTGATGGAGGGGCTGAAACGGCTCGAGTACCGCGGCTATGACTCGGCAGGGCTGACCGTGCTGTCCAACGGGCGGCTGGCCACGCGCAAGGCGGCGGGCAAGATCGCCGACCTGGAAGCGCTGCTGGGGAGCGGCGGCGTGCCCGCCGGCACCTGCGGCATTGCGCACACGCGCTGGGCCACGCACGGTGCGCCCAACACGGTAAACGCGCACCCCCACCTCGACTGCTCGGGCGACTTTGCCGTGGCGCACAACGGCATCATCGAGAATGCCGGCACCCTGCGCCGCAAGCTCGAGGCACTGGGGCACACCATGCGCAGCGAGACGGACACCGAGGTCGTGGCCCACATGATCGAGCAGGTGTACGACGGCTCGTTCGAGGAGGCGGTGCGCGCCGCGCTGCGGCAGGTCGAGGGGACGTACGGCCTGGCCATCCTGAGCAGCCGCGACCCGGGCAAGATCATAGCCGCCCGGCGCGGCAGTCCCCTGCTGGTGGGGATCGGTGAGCGGGGCGAGTACTTCATTGCCAGTGACGTGGCGGCTGTGCTGGCGCGGACGCGGCAGGTCATCTACCTGGACGACGGGGAGATGGCAGTGCTCAGGCCGGACGGTTATGAGACACTCTCGCTCAAGGGCGGGCCGGTGACCAAGGAGGTCGAGCACGTCTCGTGGGACCTCGAGGCCATCGAGAAGGGTGGCCACGAGCACTTCATGCTGAAGGAGATCTTCGAGCAGCCCGAGTCGCTGCGCAACACCATGCGCGGCCGGCTGCTCGAGGCGGAGGGGACGGCCAAGCTGGGCGGGCTGAACCTGACGGCCGAGCAACTGCTGCACTTCGAGAACATGGTCATCACGGCGTGCGGCACCTCCTGGCATGCCGCCCTGATCGGCGAGTACATGCTCGAGGAGGTGGCGCGCATCCCGGTCGAGGTCGAGTACGCCTCCGAGTTCCGCTACCGCAACCC
>JACQVE010000095.1 GCA_016209965.1 Gemmatimonadota bacterium
CAGGTCCAGCCCGGAGAGCAACGCGCCGTAGACTTCGACCAGTCGGCGACGAGTGCGCTGCCCAGCGGTCCGCACGACGCCACTCACGCAACCTCGCACACATATGTGCGCGCCGGGACCGGCTCCCTCAAGACCGGACGCAGATAGTCGTGGGGGATGCTCTCCACCACTCGCCTCAACCGCAGCCCCGAGGCCGCTACCAGTCCCAGAAAATGCCGCTCGTTGAATACCACCTCGACCACTGGACTGCCGTAGGCCAGCTTGCGCAGCACGGTCGTGGAGCGGCGGCGAACCACCGGTACGGTGTGGAAGATGCACCACCCCCGGCTCACGCGGCGGCTCTCCCGGATCGCTTGCGCGTAATCCAGAACGTGCATGAGCACGGTGCCCGAAAGCAGAATGTCACACGAGCCGTCCCGCAGCGGCAGCGCGGTCGCATCCCCCACCGCGAACCGTTCGCTGGGGTAGCAGCGCCGCCCCATGCCCACCATTCCCGCCGAGTAGTCTACACCCAGGTAGCGGAAGCTGAGCCCCGCCAGACGCGACAGCACCTCCGCATTCCAGCCGCTGCCGCACCCCACCTCCACCACCAGCGGGTCCGCCGCCCCCGTGCTCCGCACCGCTTCCGCCAGGGCCAGGAAATCCTGCCGCGGTTGCCCCGCCCGCATGCGCTCGAGCAGCGGAGCAATCGCTTCTTGCTGCCGCTCCGCCACCTCCCGCCCCCGCCAGCCCCGCTGCAGCGCCACCGGCGGCGCAGCAGACAGGACTTCACAGCCGAGCGCTGCCGCGAGCGCATGCTCGCCTGAGGCAACGCGCCAACGCTCGCGCACCGCCCGGCGCAGCCCGGCCGGGACCACCCGGCGCGCTACACCGCGCAGGACCCGCTCATACGCAGCGCGCGACAATCTCGAGCAACTCCTCCATGCGCTGGCGGTAGGTATGCTCCCGCAGTGTCCTGGTCTGCCCGGCACGCGCCACGGCGCAGCGCTCTGCCTCGTGCTCCAGGAGATATCCCACTTTTTCCGCGCACTCCGCGGCACTGCCGTACACCACTACCTCCCGATCCGGCTCGAACAGCTCCGCCAGGTTGTGCTTCCGGTCCGTGACCAGGCAGGCGCCCACACCCGTCGCCTCGTAGAGCCGCATGTTGTTAGCATAGCGGCCCGCCAGATCGATGTGGCGGTTCAGCGCCACCCTTGCCTGCGCCAGCACCCGGTACATGTCGACGCCCCATACCTCCCCGTGAAAGCGCTCCCGCACCGGCGAATCCAGGCGCAACTCATAGGCGCCGTACCCCCAGAAATCCACCGGGACACGACGCGCTATATCCTCCAGCAGTGCGGTCCCATCACAGTGCGCCGCCGAGTAGCCCCCTACGAACACCGCGCCGAACCGGGGCGCTGCCGTACCCACACGCTCCAGCACACGCGCGTCGAAGCCCAGCCGAAAGTACTCCGCGCGACGGCTATCGGCACGGAACCGCTCCACGTAATGCGGCAGGGAGCTCAAGAGCAGGTCATAGCCACGCAGATCCAGCCCCGGGCGCAGGGGATAGGCCGTCTGCCCCACAACGAAGACGCCCCGCCGCCTGCAGTGAGCCAGCAGTGCAGGATCCGGGTAATTCACGTCCTGAACGTAGAGCACGTCCGGCCGGTAATACTCCACCTGGGCATGGAGCGCCTTCTGCACCCAACGCGACCACCGCCCCGTCGCCTGGCACAACTGGCTCTCCAGCCACAGAGCGCGCGCGTGCTCCCGCGCCCACCGCCGCTGCAGCGGGCGGCAGTTCACTACCACCTCCGTGGCCTCCTGCCCCAGCTCGCTGAGCGCCACCGAGTAATAGTCCGCTGTGCCGAACAACTCGTCCATCAGCGCCCGCCACTGCTCGGCATAGGGGCGGCGGCTCAGATCGCGACGCTCGCTGTAGAACGAGTCCAGGAACCCCGGATTATAGGTGTCGACGATGAGGAATCTCATCGAGTGTCCCACTCAGAACCACTGGGGCCACTGGGGACCGAGGGCTACTGCTAAATCGGAGGGAAAAAGGCGGAGACCTCCACCGTGGCCAGCGGCCCTCGCATGTATTTTTCCTTCTTCCACTGCGATTCCTGCCCCACCCGCAAGACACGCCGCAAACGTGAACCGAATCTGCTCCCTGAGCCCGTTCCACCCAGATCAGGAATATTTGGCCGCGTTTTCTGCCACCGCGGCTGCCCGCTGCTGCGCCTCAAAAAGCACACATGGAGACAACGGTAAAAGGAGTCCTCGAAGCTTGCCTGAGAATAAAGCAAGAGACGACGGCTGGCGTCGTAGCCCCGCCTGAAGATAGGCCGCCCCCCTGCCATCCGCTCCCCCGGCCACCCCTCCCAACCACTTATCGCTCGGAAGTTGTAAAGCTTGGTCATGCTGCGGCAGGGAGGCGCCAGATACCCGCGCGCGGTCCGCCGCTGCACATCCAGCTCCACGCAGTTCAGGACATTGCCGAACACTTGCCACCAATCGGCAAAGGCGCCAGCCATAAGCTCCGCCCGCAGCCGCCGCAACCCCTTTGGATCGTAGATCTCATCGCCGTCCACCCCAAATACCCACGTGTCCGAGCCAATGTATCCGGAAACCAGGTCGTGCGATTCGCTCGGATTCTCCACTCGGACAACTTCGATCTTGGGACATTCCAGGGCGAGCTGCTCCAGGATCAGGGGCGTGGCATCCGTGGATTGGTGGTCCGCTACGATGATGCGATCGCAGAACTCCACAATGTTTCGGAGCACGCAGTCGATATACACATCTTCATTCCGAACCAGGCTGATGCCCACAACCTGTCTCTGCACCATCGGTGCTTCCGCGGCTCAAACCCCTCCTGCCGCAGGCTTCCTGCCTGCGACTCGGAGGCTCCCGGGCTGCGCCACTTGCTGGTAAAGCTCGCCCAATCGTCGCACGTGAAAGAATGTGCGCTCGTAAAGGTAGTTCTGAAGGTACGGGTAGAGCTGGCGGTCGCGCAGAGTGGCGCCTTTAGCCGCGCTTGCCAGCAACCCTACCACCGCGCGCAGGGCTTGTGCTACAATGCCCAGTGCGGACAAAGCCCGGGCATCGCCGCCGCCGAAGACCAGGTAATCGAAGCGGCCGCTGACGAACCGTTCACGCATCGCCCACGACAATTGCATCTTCTCCGGCCGCACCACGTGATACACGAACAGGCTGGGATCAAAGTAGATTAGCTCCCGCGGGAGATGGGCACGAACATATTGGAGCAGGGCCACTTCATCGCCGTATCCGATCGCGCGTCCGCGCATGCCGAGCTTGGGATCGAACCCGCCCAACTGCTCGAGCAGGGCCCGCCGGAAAAATATATTGCCGCCCGAGAGATATTCGTCCCGCCCCAATTCGCCTCTCTTTTCCGCCTGCACGTGCGACCCGTAATCATCCCGATACCACCTGGGCTTAGGCGATTCGTAACACGCCAGATACGGCCCACCCAACACTGCGGGTGAGACGGTCTCCACTGCGCGTCGCGCATTCGCCAGCCAATCTGTGGGGGCGCGGCAGTCGTCATCCAGATAGGCCGCGTATTGGCCGCGAGCCTCGCCGAGTCCCCGGTTGCGCGCATGGGAATGACCTTGCTTGCGTTCCAGAACATGACGCACATTCGGGCACTGTGCCGCGTATTCCGCCGTAACGGCGGCCGTGCCATCGGCGGAATTGTTGTCCACCACCAGCACCTCGTATTCGCTGCGGGCCAGGGACTGCCGGCAAAGGTAAGCCAGCGCCGTGGCCAGCAGCGGCGCCCGATTGAGCGTGCAAACGATGACGCTGAACAGCGGATCCGCCACCGGGTCGCCCGCGGCCTGCTGCGGATCCCCCATCCGCGCCGGCCGGGTGGCGTTAGCCACCGGTTGACGAACCGACGCGCCGCCATGCGCGACGCGCGACGCTGCGGGGTCCTCTCGTCAGCACGTATACCGGGTCGGCCCGTACCAGCCAACTCAACAGAGTCACCCCAGGCCGGGACAACGCCCCCCGCGCTCCGGGCGTCGAGCCCAGCGCCGCAACCCACTGCCGGCGCAGCTTCCCGGCCGCCGCAGGATCAACCAGCGGTTGTCGGCTGAATGCGACCAGCATCTCGACCAACAGCCTACAGGCTGGCAGATCTTCCTCGCCCAGCACCGACGGCCAGGCCTGGAACCACTGGCGCAGCAAGCTCACGGTCTCGAGGGCGGGCGGTCGATCGTCGACCAGTCGCGCGATTTGCCGGGCTGCTATCTCCGATGCGATGCGCTGCTGCGCTGCGGAGTATTTCGAGCTGGCGCTCGCGTCGTGCACCCGGAAGACAACCAGCGGCGCGGCCAGGTTAGCCGCGCGCGTGCGTTCTAGCAGCCGCGCCCACAGGTCGTAATCCTGACTGTAGCTCAGGCTCGGATCGTAACGCGCGCCGGCGCAACCCAGCAGCCCCCGCCTCACCAGTACAGAGCTGTGGCAAAAAGCGTTGTGAAACAGCATCTGCCAGCGGATCGCCGTGTTCGTCTCCGGTTGCCGGCATACCCCCAGCAGTCGGCCGTCCTCATCGCATGTGTGATAGGCGCTGCCGACCAGCCCGACCTCCGGATGCGCCCGCAGGTAGTCGAGCTGTTCGGCCAGCCGCTCCGGCAAGGACCAGTCATCGGCGTCCTGGCGTGCCACAAACTCGCCGCGACACAACTCGATCCCCCGGTTCAGTGCCGCCCCCAGCCCCTCGGGCTGGGAATTGCACAGCCGCACCAATCGGGAATCCGAGCACCCGTCCAGGACGGCGCGCGTCCCATCCCGCGAGCCGTCGTCGACCACGATCAGCTCGAAATCGCTCAGACTCTGACGGAAAAGGCTGTCCAGCGCTTGCGGCAGGTAACGCGCCCCGTCGCGAACGGCCATGACAATGCTGACCTGCGGACTCACGCCACCCAGCCTGCCTTATGCCGCCGCCATCACTTCGTCAAGCACTGCCATTTCCAGCTCGACGACTCGGTCGAGCGCGAAGCGCTCGAGCACGTATTTCCGCGCGGCGCTACCCAGCCGGCGCTGCAGCTCCGGGTCATCGAGCAGACGCGCAATGGCATCCGCGATCTCCTCGGCTGTCGTGCCGCACAGGTAGCCGGTCTCCCCGTGCATGATCACCTCCCGGATCCCACGCACCGCCGCCCCGATACAGGGCAGGCCACAGCTCATGGCCTCCAGCAGAGCTTTCGGGTGCCCCTCGTAGTGTGAGGGAAGCACGAAGGTCCGTGCCGAGTGGAGAAGCCGGGGCAGCGCGAAGCTCGCCACATTGCCCTCGAGCTTGACATCCAGCCCGGCCGCACGCACCCGCTCCCTCGCGGCCCCACCGTGACCGGCCCCGCCGATCAGCAGTAGACGCACTTCACGCCCTCGCGCCTTCAGAATCTCCAATGCGGAAAGCAACCCCTCCACGTTCTTCTGTGGCGAAGCCCGCGCGATGCAGACCAGATCGTGAACCTTCTCAGCCCCTGGCAGCGGCCGGAATACGTCCGTCACCACGTAGTTGGGGATCACATGGATCTTCTCGCCCGGCAGGCCATGCCTCTCCATTGAATACTGACGCGCCCACTCCGAGGTCACGACTACCCGCTCGGCAGCACGAAAAGCCCGACGCTCTGCCCGCAGCGCCCGCTCGATCACCGCCCGGTCGCCGGTCTGCTCCTGGACGTCCGCGCTGTAGGGGTACCCACAGCGCACGATCAGCTTCTTGCCGAAGAGGCGCTTGCACCAGAGGGCGAGATCCGCCCCCTCGAGCTGGTTGGTCTTGAAGACGTCCGTCGCCGCGAGATCCCTCCAGTGCTGCGTTACGAGCTGCCTCAGATGGCGCCGCCCAGACGCGCCCGGCTGCAGAGGAATGAGCCCGATCGGCCCCAGGCGATCCGAGAAGGAGCGGTCCGCCTCCCCGCCGTAAGTGATGAACCGCACGCGCACCCCGTGCTCCGCGAGACGCCGGTAGATCGACAGCTCGCGCTCCAGCATGCCCACCTCCGCCCACGCACCCAGTGATACGCCACGCGTGAAAAAGAGGGCGAGCCGCGCGCCGCGCCGCCAGGCCAGCGCCGGCTCCGGCACAGAGGCCACCCGCGCCTCAACTCCCATCCACGCCCAATTCGGCCCAGATCTCGCCCCAGCGGACCTCCTGGTGCCGGATGCGCAACCCGGCAGCGGCCATCTCCTGAGCGAAACTCTCCACAGTGTACTCCGTCTTGTGGTCCGGATCGAGCCGCCACTCGACCCCGAGTTCCTGCTTCAGCGGCACACGCCAATCCCGCTCCAGGAGGGGCACCCGGATCAGCAAACGGGAGGGCCGCACGTGCTCCACGACCCGGCGCAAGAAACTCTGGCGCTGGGCGAGGTGCTCGAGCACGTTGGACAAGACCACCACATCGAAACACCCGTCTGGCAATTCGGTCAGCGCGTCTCCCACACAGTACTCGATCCGGGCATGCGCGTGTCGCTGTCGCCCCTCAGCAATGTTCGCCGGGTTGATGTCGATTCCCACCACCTCTGCCCCCGACTGCTCCGCCAGGGCGTAGGCGACAGCGCCGAGGCCGCAGCCGATATCCAGGACCCGTTCGCCGGCTGCGACCCGCGCCACAAAGAAATCGTGATAGCGGGTGTGACGATGCTTGGTGTGCAGCCCGCCCCCGTACGCAATCGCCGCCTCGCCCTGCAGCGAATACAGACTCGAGTCTAACCCGAGCAGGAAACGGAGCGCCTCCGCCGGCGGAAGCGTGCCGGCGCGCCTGGCCACCAGATAGGAGACTAGCCTCTGCAGCCTGGCCACGCCCAGGGCGTCCAGCCCCACCCGTACGACGCTGTTCCATAAGCCGGCCGCCCGCCACACAAAGGCCGCCTTGAGGCGCTGCAGCATGGGCGAAAGCATCACCTCAGAACGCGGCCCGCAGGTCGCAGGTAGTAGGCCAGCCGACGATCCTCCACCCGGCGGGCGGCCCGGTAAGTAGGCTGTGCCGCCA
>JACQVE010000096.1 GCA_016209965.1 Gemmatimonadota bacterium
CGTTCACGGGCGCGCAGCAGTCGCACCGCGGGCTGTTCGAGCAGGCCGACGGCGGCACGCTCTTCCTGGACGAGGTCGGGGAGCTCGCACCCGGCCTCCAGGCCAAGCTGTTGATTGCGCTCGAGGACGGCGAGATTCGGCGCCTGGGCGGCGAGCGCACGCTGCGCGTCAACACCCGCGTGATGGCCGCCACCGGGGGCGACCTCGATCACGCTGTCCGCGAGAGCCGCTTCCGTCGCGACCTCTACCACCGCCTCCTCGTCCTCGCCTTCCGCCTGCCGCCGCTCCGCGAGCGCGGGGACGACCTCGAGGCCTTCGCCCGCCTCTTCCTCGACCACTTCAGCCAGAAGTACGGCCGGCCCATCCTGGGATACCACGCCGCCGCGCTCGACCGACTGCTCGCCTACCCCTGGCCAGGCAACATCCGCGAGCTGGCCCACACCATTGAAGCCGCGGTCCTGGCCTGCGATGGCGGCCGCATCAGCATCCACCACCTGCCGCCCAGCCTGGCCCATCCGGGAGCAGTACCGCCTGCACCACCACTCCAGCCCCCCAACGGACGCTACTCCTTCTACGGCTCCCCCGCAGACGAGAAACGCCAGATCCAGGAAGCACTGCGCCGCTGCCGCGGCAACAAGACCCAGGCCGCCGCCGCCCTGGGCATGGCCCGCAATACCCTGCGCCTCAAGCTGCGCTCACTGGGGTTGGATGGGCCGCGCCCGCTCGGATGAGGCTCGAAGCGCCCTCTTTTGCGCGCCCGCTGTCCCGAGCTGGTATCCGGCCCCACCACCGGCACGCCCGCTGATCCTCCTGCCCCCGAAACAACTTGGCAACAACCCATCGCCCGCACACCGCCGCGGCACGCCGGCTGACCTCTCGCGGTGCCGAGACGGCTTCGCACGGCAGGGCTCGCCGCGCGCGAACCGACTTCTTTTTCAACCCCATGACGCGATCAATCGCGGTGAAGGAGGACACCATGGCCAAGCTGCGCAGCATCACCTCGCTGGTATTGCTCGCCCTGTTGCTGGGCGGAGCAGTGACACCCCTGGCTGCCGATGGCGTTGCGGATTGCTACGAAAGGGTAATCGCGAAATGCACAGAGGCACTAGAGCGCTCGAAGTGGTGGGAGAAACCCGCGGTGGGCATTGTCTGCGCGGGCATGCTCATTGGCTGCACCCCGCAAGGCCTCAGCAGGTGAGCTTTCCCGACTGATCCAGCACGACATCCATGCGCGGTGAGCCCTGCACCTGACCCACGCGCCGGCGCGCAACCGAGCGCCGGCCAGCCCCGGCCCAAGCCGACTTTGCCCGGGCGCCGTCGCTTGCCCGTTGGCGCGAGCCGCCCGCCCGGCCGGTACAGTTGTCCTATTCAGCTATGGCAAAACCGCACCGCAGCTGCCATCCATTCCGGCGGCGACCACGGATTCCGCCCAATGGTTGAAGCAAGCGACTCACGCCCCCACTCCGGGCCGCCGGGGGAGCTGGCCCGCCGCCGGTCAGCGGTAGGGGCGCAAACCGGAGGCGCGCGACTGTGAACCGAGGCCCATCCACCTGGCTGCCGCTGTTCCTCGCCGCCGGACTGGTCGCGCTGGGAATGCTGCATTTCGCCCTGAGCAATGTAGGGACCGACCGCCACCCTACACCTAACACGCTTCCGTCACGCGGCCGAGTCGCCCCGCTGCACACTGAATGGCTGGGGGCGCCGGAGGTCATCGCGCGCATTCCCGTGGAAAGTCTGGGCGCTGGTGCAATTACCGGGCTCGCCGTGGCGGGCGGCTCTATCTATCTGATACAGAAGAGCAGTTGGTTGCGCTGGGCGGGCGGACGGCTTTACGGGCCGTTCGGCAGCAGGCAGCGGGGCGCTCCCAACTCCGTTGCGGGCGCCGTGGCGGTCGCTGCCCGAGGGCGCGCGCTCCTCCTGCTAGAGGGCGCGGCGGACCGGGTCTCCGTGTGGACCGAAGCGGGGGAGCGACGGCAGGTACGATCCCTCCAGCCGCTCGGGGCTGGCGCCCTTCTCATTCCGGAGCAGGTTGGCGCCGACGATTCAGCGAGGTTGTACGTGAGCTTGCAAGCGCTTCGACCGCCGCAGGCGGGACGCTGGTTGCTCCTGCGTTATGGGCCGGAGCCGGGGAGGGTCGACACACTTTTCGGGCCGGCAGACATGGCGGAGGCGGCCGGTATCTTTTCGGCTCCCCGGTTCGCCGTCCGCCCGGACGGCAGCCTCCTTCTGGTATCGGCACTGGACTATGAGATCACCTGGCGGGATGGGCAGGGGCGTGCCTTGCGCAAGGCACGCCGGGAGGATCCGCCTCTGTGGCCGATCCCTGACTCGCTCCGCCGCAACTACCTGTCCATCTTCGCGCGCATTCCCCCACACGTGCGACACGCCTACCGCTTGCCCACGCATTTCCCGCCGGTGCGCTACATATTCTGGCGTTCCGATGATCGGATCCTGGTATTCCTGAGTGCACCCGGAGAGATGCTGCACCTGGAATTGCTGGACAGCCAGGGCGCGCCGCTGGCTCACCTCACCGGCACGCCTCTGCCTCCACATACGGTGGCCACCGACACCGCCGTCTATTCCGCCCAGGAGACGCTCGAGGCGGTGCTGATCCAGCGACGGCGCCTTCGCATGGCGGAGTGAATCGTGCCCCGAGTCCGGCTGTCCGGCGTCTCTTTCAGGTACGGGCGCTCGCCGACGCCTGCACTTCAAAACCTGGAGCTGGAGCTCGGCGATGGGGTGATCGGCATCATCGGGCCCAACGGCGCGGGTAAGACCACGCTCTTCCGGCTTCTGCTGGGAAGCCTTGCGCCCGCCGCCGGGACCCTGCTGATCAACGGTGAGCCGCCCACATTGTACCGAAGCCGCCACCCGCTGGGCTTCCTGCCCGAACGCTTGGCGTTCGAGGAGTATCTCACCACGGGCGAGTTCCTGCTTGGGTTAGAGCGGCTCACCGGTGGGATGCAGCCTTCTGATCGCCTGGCGCAACTTTTCGGCGGCGGAATCGGCGATATCTGGAGTGCGCGCCTGGGAAGCCTGTCGCTCGGCCAGCAGAGGAAAGTCGAACTCGCCGCCACGCTGATTGCGGATCCCGACCTCCTGCTCCTCGACGAGCCGACCAATGGCCTCGACCCATCGAGCGTTGCCTGGCTGCGCGGCGCAGTGCTGGAGCAGAGACGGCCGGGGCGCACCATGCTCATCGCGTCCCATCACCTGGACGAGTTGCAGCGAGTCGTGGATCACCTTGTTCTCCTGAACCGCGGGCGCGTTGTCGCAGATCTTGCCCGTGGGGCGGCCCTGGCCAAGCACGGCTCGTTTGAAGCGTTCTTCCTCGACACGCTGGGAGCCGATGCCTCCAACTCCGGAGTGCAGATGGGCCGTGAATAGGACGTCTCGGCAGTGGCGCCTGGCGTACTGGTGGCGAGTATCGCCGGGAAGGACGGGGCTTTCGATCCTGCTGGTGGCGCCGGCCGTGCTGCTGCTGCCGCTCGGCCGGCTCGGCTTCTGGGAGCAATGGTTTGTTGGCGCCACAGTGCTGGCGTGGTTGGGCGCATTCGTGCTCGCCGCCCTGGTAGGCCGCGATAGCGGCGCGCCCAGCCGCTCCCTCGTGTGGCTGTACCAGAAGGGGATCTCGCCCGCCGATCAGCTGGTCAGCTACTGGCTCCTGGACGCCGCCTTGGGCACGAGCGTGGTGGCGTGGTGGGGCGCGGCGTGGCTCGCCGCCAACGCTGTCCTGGCGGGCGAGCCGATCCGATATGTGGCCTCGTTCGCTCTCTGCATGGAGTTGATCTTCCTGATCGGTCATGCCTTCCTGTTCCCACTAGCCGCTCTGGGATCCAAGCGAGGTGTGGACCTCCTCGCGTTGCTGGCCCTCCTTGCCATGCTCCAGCCGGTGCTGCAGTTCCTCGAGGCGTTGCCGCAGGGAGCTCGAGAGGCGCTTCACTGGGTGCTGCCCCCGCTGGTCGACGCGACGCGCGTCGGCCCCGTCCTGGCACATGGCCTTTGGACGGAGCTGATTCCGGCCCTCGCCCATATCCTGGCTTGGCTGGCCTCATGCCTGATGATCGGGATCATCGCCCTGCGACGGTGGCGGCCCGTCCGTCCCTGAGCCTGGAAGCCCAAACGGCCGACCCTGGCGACGACGGCGCCCCAAAGATATCTTGCTCGCCTGGCAAAGGCCGGTCACCGGCCGCTCGTGGTGGTAGCGCGGAGAGGGGATGATGCGCCAGCTGCCGTGGATCGCAGACCCCGCAAATCGGAACGGCAGGCTGCCACGCACCGTTGAGGCCGCCAACGGGAACGGGACGGGGCTCCTGCGCCATCTCATGCGCTCTTCCGGCGCGCCGCGCCACCCCGAATCGCCCCCCGTCCGGCTGCGCCGGAGCCGCCGCGTCTCCGACGCCTTCACCGCGATTCCCGACCTGCGGCGCGACAGATTTTCCCGTTAGTCGCCGGAAGGCCTGCTGCCGGCCACCGCCCAGAGCTGGCCGGCGACGTAACGCACGAGCTGGCGTTCCCCGGCATTGAGCCGGCGGGCCGCGCCGTAGTAGAAGCTCAGCGCACCCTTTGCCCCGTCCCGGCCAACCAGCGGCGCCGCTACCAGCGACACGAACCCCAGCTCGCGCGCCGGCACCCACCACTCGTGCAGCCCGGGATCCCGGAAGATATCTTCCACCTCGGAGGCAAAGCTCGCGTCCACCAGCGGCGCCACCCGAGCCAGCGCCAGTCGGAAGGCCTCGAGCGCCCCGCGCGCGGCCAGGCACGCCTGCCGGACCTCGCGTGCGACTTCTAACTCTCGCGGCGGCAAGGGTTCAGCTCTTCCGTCCGACATCCCCGCTTCGGGGCGCGTCGCGGGATTCCGAATCACAATTCAAGATTCCAGCCCCTGGCTGCCGGCGCGGCGTCGGGAAAGCCGCGCGCCCACGCCAATATCTCTCTTGACGCGGTTGGGCCGCCGCCATACTGTAGCACACGCTTTTTCGGCCAATCATCCCTCGTGGGCCCAGCGGGCGCGTCATAGCGGCGTGGGCGGCCAGAAGTTGGCGGTGCCGGTTCGGGCTGCGCAAGGCTGCCTCGTAGGTGGCACACGCGAGAGCTTGCCGGGCGAGGAAGGTAGGCAGACCCGCCGCCTGCGGTCCCCGGAGCGTAGTCGCCATGGTCACTTAACTCGAGGAGCAATGCCATGAACAAGTCGGAACTGGTCCAGACGCTGTCGAGCCGCACCAACATGACCAAGGCGCAGGCATCCCGCGCCCTGGACGCGATGTTCAACGCAGGAAACGGCATCATTGCCCAGACGTTGAAGCGAGGTCAGAAGGTGCAGATCACCGGCTTCGGCACATTCGAGACCAGGGCTCGCAAGGCGCGCACCGGCCGTAATCCGCGCACGGGCAGGGAGATCCGCATTGGCCCGACGACGAGTCCGTCGTTCCGGCCGGGGAAGGCGCTCAAGGATACGGTGAAGCGTTAGTGAGGGATCCTGCTCGTGGCGCGAGAGCCGCGTCCCGCCCGGCGACGCGGCTCTCGTGTTTTCAGCCCGTCCTTCCCCGCCGCCCCGGAGCGGGCGCCGGTTTCCGGTCGTAATCGACCCGAAGGCTGCGCCCCTTGAGGGTTGTACCGTTGAGCGCCTGGATCACGCGCTCGGCGATCTCGCCCGTCACCTCGACAGTCGAGTGAGTGTCCCGGATCTCGATCCGGCCGATCTGCTCGCCGGAAACCCCCGCCTCACCGGTGATCGCGCCCAGCAGGTCGCCGGGCCGCAGGCCATCGCGCTGCCCGGCGCTGACGAACAGCCGGAACCACGCGGGCGGAGGGGGCGGCGCCCCGGCGCGCGGCGCTCGTGCCCTGGCTCGCTCGGCCGGGGCCGGCCCGGCCGCCGGGCGCCGCCGCAGCAGGGCAGCGGCCGCAGCCGCCACCTCGGCGGCCGCGAACTCCTCGAA
>JACQVE010000097.1 GCA_016209965.1 Gemmatimonadota bacterium
ATCCACCCCCGTGCCCAGGGGCAGGTCCCAGTCCTCCATCTCGGTGTGCAGCGGCTGGAACGACCAGGCGATGAAGGCCGTGTAGCACCCCCGGCCGCGGGCGCGGCTCCGCGCCTGTGAGGAGCGCAGCTTGAGCAGGTGCTCGATCCGGTCCGCCCAGCTCTCCCCCACGCCGTACATCATGGTAGCCGTGGTCAGCAGCCCCGTTTCGTGCGCGGCCTCGTGGATCTCGAGCCAGCGGCCGGACTCGATCTTCTTGGGCGCGATCACGTCCCGCACCCCATCCACCAGGATCTCCGCCCCCGCCCCGGGCATCGAGTCCAGTCCCGCCTGGTGGAGCTGCCGCAGCACCTCGTCCAGCGGCAGCTTCGAGACGCGCGCGATAATCTCGATCTCCGAAGCACTGAAGCCGTGCACGTGGATCGGGTGCCGCTCCTTGATGTGACGCAGGAGATCCAGATACCAGTCCAGCGGCAGGTACGGGTTGTGCCCCCCCTGCATCAGGATCTGCACCGCGCCCAGCCCCTTCGCCTCGTCTATCTTCCGCCCGATCTCCTGGTAGCTCAGGACGTACGCCTCGTCGTGCTTCGGCCGGCGGTAGAACGCGCAGAATTTGCAGTCGGTGACGCACAGGTTGGTATAGTTGATGTTCCGGTCCACAATGTAGCTGACAACGTCGCCCGGGTGCCTGGCGGCGCGGATAGCGTCCGCGCGCGCAGCCAGCTCCAGGAGCGGCGTCGTCTCCAGCACCTCGAGCCAGTGGCGGATCTCACCGCCAAAGGGTCGCGACTCGAGCGACGCCGGCGTGTAGGGCTCGCGCTGCGAGCGGTGACTGGACCCGACCGCACCCGCCGCAGTCGGCTCGCGCCGCCGCGGAGCCATGAGGGACAGGATCGGAAGCCCGCCATTCCCCGAGCCGCCGCGCCGCCGCGCCGCCGCGTGGCGCGGGGACGCCGACCGGGGCGGCTGCGCATGCCGCGTCAGCCGCGCGCCCTCTGCCTCAGACAGCCCCGGCGGGCTCACGCGCCCCGCTGCCAGCTCGCCATCCGGGCCGTGGGTGAAGCCCTCCTCCGGGTTCACCATTCCTGAAGCTCCTGGTAGAGCGCGTCCCGCTCGACCGGGCGCTTCCCCGCGTCTCGGATGAGGCGAATGATCTCGGGGAAGGTCAGCCCCTGAGGCGTCTGCGCTCCGGCCTCGTGATAGATCTTCTCCCGCACCACAGTGCCCTCCAGGTCATCCACGCCGAAGTGCAGCGCGACCTGGCTCACCTTGGGCGTGTTCATGATCCAGTGCGTCTTGATGTGGTCGAAGTTGTCCAGAAACAGCCGCCCCACGGCCAGGCTCTTCAGGTCGTCGAATCCCGTGGTGGCCGTGCCTTGCCGCCCCAAAGCCGCGCCCAGCTCGTTGTGGTCCGGGTGGTACGCCAGCGGAATGTAGGTCAGGAACCCACGCGTCTCGTCCTGCAGCTCGCGCAGCATCGCCAGGTGCTCCATGCGGTCGGCGTACGTCTCCACATGACCGTACAGCATGGTGCAGTTGCTGGGAATCCCCAGCCGGTGCGCCGTGCGGTGCACGTCCAGCCACTCCTCGGCCGCCAGCTTGCGGTCCGCGATCGTCGCGCGCACCGCCTTCGAGAACACCTCCGCGCCGCCCCCCGGCATGGAATCCATCCCCGCCGCCTTCAGCCGGACCAGCACTTCCTCGACACTGCTCCGTTCGATGCGGGCCAGATGCGCGATCTCGACGGCCGTGAGCGCCTTGATCTCGACGCCCGGGTGCCGCTCCTTGAGTCCGCGGATCAGGTCTTCGTAGTAGCAGAGGCGCAGCTTGGGGTGCAGTCCTCCGACAATGTGGAACTCGCGGATGGGCGTGTCCTTCACCAGGTCCGCCTCCGCGAACGCCTCCTCCAGCGTCATGGTGTAGGCGCCTTCCTCCTTGGGCCGGCGGGCGTAGGAGCAGAAGACGCAGGTCGCGCGCAGGATGCAGACGTTGGTGGGGTTCAGGTGCTGGTTGGCGACGAAGAGGACGCGGTCACCGTTCTTGCCGCGGTTGACCCGGTCAGCCAGGGCGCCGATGGCCAGCAGGTCATGTGACCCGAAGAGGATGCGGCCGTCGTCCTGGCTGAGCCTCTCGCCGCCCAGCACCTTCTCCGCGATCGGCCAGAGCCTCCGGTCGCTCGGCTGGACGGTCAGTCCTTCTGTGAGCGCCGCGTCCATGCGCCGGTCCTCACTCGCCGGTCCAGCGGCGGAGCGCGAGAGAGACGTTGTGCCCGCCGAAGCCAAAGGAGTTCGTGAGCGCTACGTCCACCGGCCGCTCGAGGGGCTCGTTGTGCGCGTAGTTCAGGTCGCAGGCGGGATCGGATGTGCGGAAATTGATGGTCGGCGGGATGCGACCCGTGGCGCAGACCAGGGCGCTGATCACCGCCTCGACCGCGCCCGCGGCGCCCAGCAGGTGGCCGGTCATGGACTTGGTTGAACCCATCACCAGGCGGTACGCGGCATCGCCGAAGACCGCCTTGACCGCCAGCGTCTCGTTCAGGTCGTTGGCGGGCGTCGAGGTACCGTGCGCATTGATGTAGCCGACGTCGGCCGGCGCTAGGGCCGCGTCGCGCAGTGCCGCCCGCATGGCGATCTGTGCGCCCGCGCCCCCCGGCGCCGGCGCGGTCAGATGGTAGGCGTCCGCGCTCTGCCCGAAACCGATGATCTCGCCCAGCACCCTCGCGCCCCGGTTCAGTGCGTGTTCCAGCGATTCCAGGATCAGCGCGCCCGCGCCCTCGCCCAGGACGAACCCGTCCCGCGTGGCGTCGAAGGGACGGCTCGCCGTCTCGGGCGACTCGTTCCGCGTTGACAGCGCTTTCATGTTCGCGAAGCCAGCCACCGTGAGGGGCGTGATGGTGGCCTCGGTGCCGCCGGCGATCATGATATCGACCTCGCCGCGCTGCACGATGCGGAAGGAATCGCCCACGGCGTGCGCGCTCGAGGCGCAGGCCGAAACCGTGGCGTAATTCGGGCCGCGCGCGCCGTAGCGCATCGAGACCAGGCCCGGCGCAATGTCGGAGATGAACATCGGGACAAAGAAAGCGCTCACGCGCTGCGGCCCCCGTTCGATCATGACGCGGGTTTGCTGCTCGAAGGTGGCCATGCCGCCAATGCCGCTGCCGATTACGACGCCCAGGCGATCGCGGTTCACGCCCTCGAGCTGCGCGGCCAGACCCGACTGCTTCATCGCTTCGTCCGCCACCGCCACCGCGAACTGCGTGAAGCGGTCCGTGCGCCGCACCTCCTTCTTCTCCAGATAGCGCTCGGGATCGAAGCCTTTCACCTCGCAGGCGAAGCGGACATCGAACGCCTCCGTCGCCTCGAATTGGGTGATCGGACCCGCGCCGCTCACGCCCTCAAGAAGCGCGCGCCAGGTGGCTTCCACATCCAGGCCAACGGGCGTCAAGGCGCCCAGGCCCGTGATCACCACGCGATGCCCGCGATTGCTACGCGTCTGCATGCCACACCCCGAGCGTCAACTGTCCACCCCGCATGAGCCCCACTACGCCGCCTGGTGCTCCTTCAGGTAGCGGATGGCATCGCCCACCGTCTGCAACTGCTCGGCATCCTCGTCCGGGATCTCGATGCCGAACTCCTCCTCGAAGGCCATCACCAGCTCTACCGTGTCCAGTGAATCGGCACCCAGATCCTCCACGAACGAAGCCTCGGGCGTAACCTTCTCCGGCTCGACCCCCAGCTCGTTGACGATGATCTCCTTCACCCGCGCCTCGGTGTTCTCCGCCATGGTGCCCTCACGGTTGTGGTGTTACAGGAACATCCCGCCATCCACGACAATGACCTGCCCGGTAATGTAAGCGGCACCGGGACCGGCGAGAAAGCGGACCGCCCCCGCGACGTCCTCGGGCAAACCCAGCCGTCCCAGCGCGATCTGACTGCTCAGCTCCTCACGCGCGGCCGCGCCCAACCGCGCCGTCATCTCGGTCTCAATGAAGCCGGGCGCCACGGCGTTGCACAGGACGCCACGCGAGGCCAGCTCCTTCGCCACCGACTTGGTCAGTCCGATAAGCCCGGC
>JACQVE010000098.1 GCA_016209965.1 Gemmatimonadota bacterium
CATGAGCCTCGAGGGTCTGCGGGGGACGCCGGACGCCTTTGACGATGCGATTCAGCGGGTGCGCCCGCATCCGGGGCAGCGGCAGAGTGCGGCAAGACTGCGGCTGCTGCTCGAGGGTTCGGAGATTCGCGAGTCGCACCGGCACAACGACCCGCGGGTGCAGGACGCTTATTCGCTGCGCTGCATGCCCCAGGTCCACGGCGCGGCAAGGCAGGCGCTGGTGTACGTGCGGCAGGTGCTGGAGGTGGAAGTCAACAGTGCGACAGACAATCCGCTGATCTTTGCGGAAGATGGTCGGATCCTGAGCGGCGGGAACTTCCACGGCCAGCCGGTGGCCCAGGTGCTGGACGTGCTGGCGCTGGCGTGTGCGGACCTGGCGAGCATCAGCGAGCGGCGGCTGGCGCGGCTGCTGGACCCGGCGCTTTCCGGGCTGCCGGCGTTCCTCACGCCGGATGCGGGGGTAAACTGCGGGCTCATGCTGGTCCAGGTCACGGCCGCGGCGCTGGTGGCGGAGCTCCGGCTGCGGGCGCAACCGGCGAGCGTGGACTCGATTCCCACGGGCGCCAACCGCGAGGACCACGTCTCCATGGGCGTGGGCGCGGCACTGAAGGCGCGGGAGGCGGTGGGACTGCTCGAGACCGTGCTGGCGCTCGAGCTGCTGGCGGCGGCGCAGGCACTCGAGTTCCACAAGCCGTTGCGTCCCGGGCGGCGGGTCGAGCGAGGCTACCAGCTCGTGCGGGAGCGGGTTCGGCCGCTCGCTCGCGACCGGGAGATGGCGCGGGACATCGCGGCGGTCGAGGCGCTGGTGCGGAAGGGTGCCTTCGCCCGGCTGGCCGTGGAAGCGGCACCCGCATCATGAGCGCGCTACTCTTCGTCGAGGCCGCCCAGGTGGTGACCTGCGAGGCGGTGGACCCCGGCTGCGTGCTCGCCCGAGCCGGCCTCGCCGTGCAGGAGGGGCGGGTCGCGGCGGTCGGAGCCGAAGCGGAGCTCCTGGCCCGCTTCCCGGACGCGGAGCGTGTTCCTTGCGGGGGCGGCGTGGTCACCCCCGGCTTCATCGATTCCCATACTCACGCGGTGTTCGGCGGCTGGCGCGCCGCTGAGTACGCGCTGCGCTGCCGGGGTGTGCCGTACATGGAGATCGCGCGGCGTGGCGGCGGGATCAATGCCTCGGTGCGCGACCTGCGCCAGCGCTCGGAAGACGAGCTGGTTCAGCTCACGCGGTCCCGCCTCCTGGAAATGGTGCGCCTGGGCACGACGACTATCGAGGTCAAGAGCGGCTACGGACTGCGCACGGAGGACGAGCTGAAAAGCCTGCGCGTCGTGCGGCGGCTGAACGAAGAGGGCCCCTTCGAGCTGGTCCCGACTTTCCTGGGCGCGCACGAGATCCCACCCGAGTACCGGGGACGGCGCAGCGATTATGTGGATCTGGTTGTCAACGAGATGATCCCGGCTGTGGCCGAGGCGCAGCTCGCCCGTTTCTGTGACGTGTTCATGGAGCCGGGCGCGTTCACAGGCTCGGAGGCGCGGCGCGTGCTCGAGGCGGGACTGGCGCACGGGCTCGAGCCCAAGCTGCACGCCGACGAACTCGAGTACTCGGGCGGCGCGGAGCTCGCGGTCGAGCTGGACGCCGTATCTGCGGACCACCTCGGGCAGGTGAGTGATGCGGGCATCCGCGCCCTGGGCCGCTCGGCCACGGTGGCCACTCTCCTGCCGGCTACCCTCTTTTTCCTCGGCCGCAACCGCTACGCGCCCGGGCGGAAGCTGCTGGACGCCGGCGCGACCGTGGCGCTGGCCACGGACTTCAATCCCGGATCGGCGCCCTCGCCCAGTATGGCGCTGGTGCTGACCACGGCCTGCTCGCAAATGGGGTTCGACCCGCTGGAAGCACTGGTGGCCGCCACGGCCGGCGGCGCCAAGGCACTGCGCCTCGGGCCCGGGCGCGGCACGCTGGCGGTGGGCGCCCCCGCCGACGCCGTGCTGTGGGCGGTCTCCGACTACCGCGAGATCCCCTATCGATGGGGCGTGAACCTGGTGCGCGGCGTCTGGAAGCGGGGGGCGCGGGCGGCATGAACGCTTGTAGCGCCGGAGCGTCTGTCCTATCTTTCGCACGATGACCGCGCGCGTCCTCGAAGCGGTGCCGAACTTCAGTGAGGGTCGGGACGCCGCGGCCGTTCACGACATCACAGATGCGATGCGCGGGGCCGGCGCCGAAGTGCTGCACTGCACTTCGGATCCAGACCACCACCGCAGCGTGGTCACGCTGGTGGGCACGCCGGAGGTCGTCGAGGCGGCGGCCGTGGCTGCTGCACGAGTCGCCGTCGAGCGCATCGACCTGCGCTACCACCGCGGCGCACACCCGCGTATTGGCGCAGTCGATGTGCTGCCCTTCGTGCCACTGGTGGCGCTGAGCCTGGAAGATGCACGGGAAGCCGCGCGCCGCGTGGGCCGCCGGCTGGCCGAGGAGGTCGGCGTCCCGGTCTACTTTTACGGCGCAGCCTCCGAACCGCCAGGGCGCACACTGGGCGAGCTGCGACGCGGCGGTTTCGAGGAACTGGTCAGGCAGTGGCCGGCGGACCGTCCACCCGACCTGCTGCCGCCGGGGTGGCCGCATCCCGGAGCGCACCCCCGGGCGGGTATCACCTGCGTGGGCGCCCGGCCACTGCTGCTGGCGTGGAACGTATACCTCGCCGGGGTGTCGAAAGAGGCGGCTCATGATATCGCAGCACGGGTGCGGGAGCAGGGGGGCGGATTTCGCGGGGTCCGCGCGCTCGCCCTGATGCTCGAGGAACGGCGCGCACTCCAGATCTCGATGAACCTCGAGGACCTGGAAGCTGCTCCTCCCATGGACGTGTTCCGCCGGATCGAAGAGCTGGCAGCGTCGGCCGGCGGACGGGTCGCAGAAACGGAAGTGGTAGGAATGTTGCCAGATGAACTGGTTCTGACCGCGGCAGCGGAGCGCCTGCGCCTGAGCGACGCCACGCTGCAGCGCATGCTTTCGCGCCGCCTGGTCGATCACCTGGCGGCTCGACTCGGAGCCGCTAACCGGAAAAAAGTGTGAAGTCCATCACAAAACTGAAGGAACAGGCCCGGCGCCACGAGGCGAAGGAGGAGTGGCAGCGGGCGATCGAAGCCTACCTGAGTATCCTGGCCGCGGGCGAGGACGAGGGTGAGGTCGAGCTGGGTCTCTACAACCGGGTAGGTGACCTCTACCTGCGCCTGGGCCGGCCGGCGGACGCGGTGATGTATTACCAGCAGGCAGCGGACCGGTACGCGCAGGCCGGGCTGTACAACAACGCCATCGCATTGTGCAACAAGGCGTTGCGGTACGTGCCGGAGCGGCCGGAGCTGTACCGGAAGCTGGGGCAGTTGTGTGCGACGCAGGGGTTCCTGACGGATGCGCGGCACTGGTTCCTGCAGTTCGCGGAGCTGATGCAGAAGTCCGGTTCGCTTCCCGAAGCGTTCAAGGCGCTGGAAGAGTTCGCGAACCTGTCGGACGACCCGGAGACGCGCGAGCTGCTGGCGCGTCAGCTTCAAGCGCGCGGGCACCGGGTGGAGGCACTGGAGCAGCTCCGGAAGGCGTTCGCGTTGCGTGCGCCTGGCGGTCAGACGAAAGAGCTGGAGGAGCTGCGCGCGCAGATCCTGGTACTGGATCCCAAGGCTGATCTCCCGGTGGTAGCGGCGCCGGCGGCTGCCGAGGCGCCGGCCGTGCCCCAAGCCGGGCCCGACCTGGATGCTGCGCTGGTTTTCGGTCCGGGCGCCGTCACCGGGCAACGGGGAGGGGAAGCGGTGGTCGAGCAGCCTCCACCCGTTGTGCTGGGCTTCGAAACCACGGCGCAGGCGGTCGAGCCCGAGACAGTGGCGCCGCTGCCGCTGCTGGGCGAGCCCACGGAAACGCCGGAAGGGGCGCCGGCTGCGGCCCGGTCGGGTCAGGATCTGGATCTGGAATCGGTGGCCGAGGCGGCGGGGCTTGGGGTCGAGGGCGAGGCGGAAGAGGAGGAGGCCGAAGCGGCGGATCTCGCCGAGGTCGACACTGCCGGGCCGGCCCAGACCCTGGCCATGCCAGCCGGGGAGGCGGAAGAGACGGGGGAGGAGGAGACGGCGGCGCCGCTTCCGCTGCTGGACCTGGGGCCCCTGCCCGGGGCCGAGGCGGTGGAGGAAGCGGCCCAGGCGGGCGGGCCCGCCTTTGGGGGATTCGACCTGACGCTTTCGCCTACGGCGCCGGCGGAGCCGGCGGGCCGCGTCAAGCCGGAGCCGCCGGTTGCTCGTGAGCGAGCCAAGCGCAAGGCGCCCCAGGCACCGGATGCGGCCGCGGCCCGGTCCCGCGCACGCGAGTTGCTCGAGGCCGGCCGCACGCGAGAGGCGGCGGACGAGCTGGAACGTCTCCACGCGGCACTGGCCGCCGCCGGACTGCTGGAAGAGGCTATCGAGGCACTCGACGAGCTGGCTGCGCTGGATCCGGCAAATGTGCGCGTACACCAGGACCGGGTCGACTACGCATTGCGCTCCGGCAACACGGAACTCCTCGTTCCGGCGTACCTGCAACTGGCGGAGTGCTTGAAGCGGACGGGTGCCAGGACCAAGGCCACGGTTGTGCTGCAGCGGGCACTCGATCTGGATCCGTCCCATGAGGCGGTACGCAAGGCGCTGTACGGCGGGAGGAAGCGGCCGGCAGCGGAGGAAGAGGCGTATGTTGACCTGAGCGCGCTGATCCAGGCGGAAGAGGCTGAGGCCGGGTCGACGACGCGCTTCGTGGTCGCGGAGCAGGCACCTTCGGGCGACGAGGAGCGGGACTTTGCCACCATGCTCTCGCAGTTCAAGAGCAAGGTGGCCAAGCACGTGGGGGTGGACGACCCGGCGAGCCACTACGATCTGGGGCTGGCTTTCAAGGAGATGGGGTTGATCGATGAGGCGGTGGCCGAGTTCCAGACGGCGCTGCGGGGGGGTGAAGAGCGGCTCAAGGTCTACGAAGAGTTGGGGCAGTGTTTCCTGCTCAAGGAGCAATACAACGTGGCGGTGAAGCTGCTGTCGCGGGCGCTGCAGCTCCCGCACTCCGATGATGCGGAGCTACTTGGCGTGTACTACCACCTGGGTCGGGCCTACGAGGGGATGGGGAAGTGGCGGGCGGCGCGAGAGGCGTACGAGCGCGTGATGGGCCTGGATCTGGATTTCCAGGACGTGTCGGAACGGCTGGCACGACTTTGACAAGACCGGCAGCCGCGGGTACCTTTGGGCGCGTTCTGACCTATCCTGCACCCCGGTGTCGAGTCGATGCTTCGCACATCACTGCCGAAGCTCGCGCAGATCCAGCGTCCGGTGCGCGACCGGCTGGAGGCTGTGGGTGAGGAGCTGCGGCGGATCGTCCTGAGCGATTTCCCCCCCATCGGCGAAGTCAACGATTACCTTCTCCTGGGTCGCGGCAAGTTTCTTCGGCCCACCCTTCTCCTTCTCTCCAATGAGGTAGGCGGCCGGCCGGGCGCTCGGGCCGTGACCGTAGCAGCGGCCGTCGAGCTCGTGCACCTGGCGACGCTGGTGCACGACGACGCTGTAGACCACTCTGTATTGCGGCGCGGCATGCCCACGGTGAACGCGCTGTGGAACCACCAGACGGCGATCATCATGGGAGACTACCTCTACAGCCGATCGGTGAGCGAGCTGGCCCTGCTGGGCGATCTCGAGCTGATTCGCGTGCTGGCGCGTGCGGCCAACGAGATGAGCGTGGGCGAGATGCGCCAGCTCACGGCGTGCGACGCGCTGCGGACGAGCGAGAGCGACTACTACCGCCTGATCGCGTGCAAGACGGCGTCCCTCATGTCCGCGGCGTGCGAGATGGGTGCTCTCACGGGCGAGCCCTCGCAGCGCGAGTCGCTGGCGCGCTTCGGCCACTACCTGGGCATGGCGTTTCAGATCGCGGACGACCTGCTGGACTACACGGAGACCGAGGCGGTGACAGGCAAGCCGGCGGGGCACGACCTGAGGGAGCACAAGGTGACCCTCCCCTTGATTGCGTCGCTTTCCGCCGCCAACGGCGCGGGGCGCCGGGAGATCGAGGATTTCTTTGCCGACCCGGAACCTGCGGACGACGGGATCGCACGGATGGTAGAGCTGGTGCGGGAGTACGGCGGCCTCGAGTACAGCCGCCGGCGTGCGGCGGAGTACGGCGCACGGGCGGCGGCGGCGCTGGTCGGCCTGCCGGCTGGCGAGGCGGCAGAATGCCTGCGCGACGCGGTGACCTACGTCGTCGAGCGCCGGCACTAGAGTGGCTGGTCCTAGAATGGAACCTGCAACTGGGGCGGCGGTATCATGATCGGTCCGCGGCGCCGCGCCCTCGGGCGTCTGTTCTGGATCGTGATCGTCGGGCTTTTCCTGGGCGCATTGTTCAGCAAGCTGGCCATCCTGTACTTGCCCGCGGAGAGCGCGACGCGAGACTTCTTGACGACCGCGGTGTCCGCTTCGATCGGTCCGTTGGGGATCGATCTGATCGCGCTGGCCTTCGTCATTGGCCCGCTGACGATCAACCTGAACGCCCTGAGCCTGGTCGGGATCGCGCTCGTGACCTTTGTCGCCCGCTCCTTCCTGTAGGCTCGTAACCCGGAGAGGGATTCATGCCGTTCGGCAACTTTGGGATGACGGAGATCCTCCTGATCCTGCTCGTCCTGCTCCTGGTATTCGGCGCCCGCCGGCTGCCAGAGCTGGGCGGCGCGCTGGGCAAGGGGATCCGGGAGTTCAAGCGCTCGATTCGTGACATCGAATCGGAGCTGGCGCGGCCGACAGCAGAGTCGCAGAAGGAGCTGAACGCGGGCTCAACGGAAGGCGCTGCGGCGCCTGCCGAGGGGGCCGCGCGCAAGCAGGCGAACACCGGGCGCGACTCGCAGTAGGTAGCTGGGGCGAGGGCGTTGGGCGCCGCGGCGCCGCAGCACGTGTGGGTGGCCTCAGGGAATCAGGCGAATGACGGAAGAGCGCCTGGTGGCGGTGCGAAGGACTGCCACCAGGCGCTCATTGTTTTCTCCCCCGGGGGGCCAAGGCGGCAAAGGCGGCTGCTCCACCGTGCACGCCGGACGGGTCGGTCAGTTGGCTGCGCCGTCCGCGCTCGGCGCGGGGCGAAGCACCTGGTTCCGATTGTCCTTGATCTCGGCCCGCTTGCGCAAATCTTCCAGGAAGCGGTTCCAGCGTTGCTGCTCGAGTCCGGCGCTGATGCGCTCGCGCTGCGCCTCTTTCTGCTGCTGCCAGGGCGAGCGGTCCGCCTCCTGGCGTTCGAGCACCTGCAGGATGAAGAGGGCGTTCTCTGCCTCGACTGGGCCGCCGATCGCGCCGGGCGCCAGGCCGAAGGCGGACCCGATGGCAGCGTTTGCGCGGCCCAGGCCAGGCACGAAGTCGAGGCGGGAGAAGGGTCCTGCCTCCTGCGCCTGGACGGCGTAGCGGCCCGCGACGGCCTCGAAACCCGCGCCCCCGCGCAGTTCGCCCACGATCTGGCGGCCGAGCTGGTGCGCCCTTTCCAGCTTCTTCTGCGAGGAAATGCGGCTGCGGATGAGCGGCTTCACGTTCTCGAGCTCGATGCTGCCTGCGGGCATGAGCTCGAGTAGCTCGAGCATGTAGTAAGCGGATGCCGTCTCGAACACGGGGCTGACATCGCCGATCTCCGCCTGACGGAACGCCCAGTCCGCGCCGTCGTCGAGCCGGCCCACGGCGGGGGCAAACGGCAGTTCTTCATTGATTTCGGCGGTTCGGACAGGCAGTCCCAACTGCTCGGCTGCCGCGGCAAGGCTCATTCGTTCGCCCAGGTCCTCGAGGGAGTCGGCACGCTCGAGCAGCAGATTCTCGCTCTCCGGACTGCGCTCGATGGGAATGAGGATGTGCCGCGCCTGCGCCTCGTCCTGGCGCCGGCTCTGCACCTGGATCAGGTGGTAGCCGAACTGCGTCAGGACCGGTTGGCTCACCTGGCCGACGGGCAGCGACCAGACTGCCTGCTCGAACGCTGGTGTCATCTGCCCGCGTCGGAAGGTGCCCAGCTCGCCACCCTTGGCTGCCGAGCCGGGATCCGCCGACTCGCGCCGCGCGACTTCGGCAAAGTCGGAGCCGCGCCGGATCTCCTGACGCAAGGCCAGGACTCGATCCCGGGCCGCGGCCGTATCTGCAGTCGTGGGCGCCTTGTCCAGGGCGACGAGCCGTACCGATGCCCGCTCCGGACGTTTGAACTCGTCGCGATGCGCCTCGTAATAGCTGGCTATTTCCCTGTCGCTGACGGAGGCCGCGGCGTCGCTGATCAGGGCATCGGGCAGCAGCGCCAGGTAACGCACGCGGACCTTTTCATTGGCCTCGCGCCAGGCGCGCCAGAGCTCGCTCTCCGGCACATAAATCCCGGCTGTCACCTGACGGAACAACTTGCTGCGCGGAATGAGGTCGCGGTAATACGCTTCCAACTGGAGCAGCAGCCGGCTGTCCACCGCGGGCGAGGCCAGGAACTGGTGGTACTTGGCAATATCGAAGCGGCCGTCCGTCTGGAAGAGCTCGTTCTCGAAGAACTCGGGGGGCGGCGCAAAGCGCGCGGCCTGGCGGATCTCCTCTTCGCTCACGCCGATGCCGCGACGCTCCAGCTCCTGAGCGATCACCTTCTCCATGACGATCTGTGCCCAGGCGGTTTCCTCGAGCTGCCGGTTCTGCGCCGCCGAGATCGGCTCCTCCTGATCCTGCCGCTGCTCCGCCAACCTGCGATAGACCGCGTTGTATTCGTCGTACGTGATCGGCTGGCCATTGACCTGGCCCAGCTCGCCACCGCTCGCCTGCGCACTGCTGCGGCCGCTGAGGTCCATTCCCCACTCGAAGACCATGAGACCCACGAAGGCGGCTGCCGTAAGCAGCATGATCCACTTCGTGTTCTCGCGCATGGTTCGCATCATAGGACTACTACTCCGGCCGTGCGCCGACGGCCGAGCAAAGGGGTTCGGCACGAAAGACTGCAAGCTAGGGTATCAGCCCGCTACTTTCAACCCGCTGCAGAGGTTGGGGTTCCGCGGGTTGGGAAATCTGGCTATTGTTGTTTTTTGCCCGCAAGCGCTAGCCTTCGTGGCCCCATGGAGTTGGAGAAATGGCCGAGCCCGATCGCGAGGGAATAGCCCGGCTGGAGGCGGCAGTCTCGAGCGAGCCTGGCGGCCGCGCGTTCGCGCCGCTGGCGGAGGCGTATCGGCGGGCCGGCGATCTGGGACGGGCGCGTCGCGTTCTGGCGGCGGGACTGGCGCGGCACCCGGACTATGCCAGTGCGCACGTCGTGCTTGCTCGGGTGCTCCGGGCGGAGGGCGACAGTGAGGGGGCGGAGACCGAGTTCCGTCGGGTGCTGGATCTCGATCCCGACAATATCGAGGCGCTGGAAGCGTTGGCTGAGCTAGCCCGCGAGGCGTCGCAGCCAGGAGAGGCGCTGGGCTTCTATGAGCGTCTGCGGACGCTCGAGCCGGAGGACGCGTCGCTAGCAGCCCTGGTGAAGGAGCTGAGAGAAGCGGCCGCGCTGACCGAAGCCGCGCCCGCTGCCTGGGATCTGGCGGCCGATTCAGGCGAGATTCCTGGCCCGGCGGGCGATCTCGCCGCGGTGGAAGCGGGAGCTGGCGGGGAGGAGGGGGTGTTGCAGCTAGGCGGGGAATCTGGCCCGCCGCCTCTGATTGTGACCGAGACCATGGCGGAGCTCTACGCGGCGCAGGGTCAGCAGGAGCGTGCCGCGGAGATCTACCGGGAGCTGTCGCGCCGCCATCCGGATGACACGAAGCTGCCGGCGAAGCTGGCGGAGCTGGAAGCGATGGCTGCGCCGGCAGGGCCTGTCCCCGCGGAAGAAATGGAGCTGCCCGCAGGGGTGGGATCCCCGCTCGATTCGGAAGGCCCTGCCGCCGCCGGCTGGGACGACCTTCCGGACCTGGACCTGCCGGGGCTGGAGGAGCCGGTGCCGCGGCCGTCGCGGCCGTCCAGCTACGGGGCGGACGATCTGGGTCTGGATCTGCTCGAGCTCGAGCCGCAGCCGGCGGGCGGGCCTGCCGGCGCGCCGCGGGCGGGTGAGGAAGCGCCGCCGTGGGGGCCGCCGGACGAGTCGGGCATGCTGGGGAGCGGAGCGGCTGCGGATGTGGACGCGCCAGGCGGAACTCTGCAGGAGCCGCCGTCGGAGCGGCCGCCGGAGCCGGGCATCGGGCCGATTACCGAAACATTGCCGGAGAGCCGGGTCGAGTCGGCCGCGCCAGGCGGCGCGGAGATAGAGGCGGACGGACTCCCCGAGCTGGTGGAATCCGCGTGGACGGGGCGCGGTGGTGCGGCCGGTGCCGAGCGCACGCCCTACGCATGGTCGGAGGGTGAGGCGGCGGGCGATGACGGGGCCGTGGCGGAGCCGAGTGGTGGGGAGTATGTTGAGCCGCTCGCCTCCCCTGGTATAGCAAAGCGTGCGGCGCCGCCCTGGCCGGTGGAGGACACGTCGGCCGCCGGCGCGGTTGCAGCAGAATCCACTGCCGAAGCCGTTGAACAGCCGGCGGAGGCGGGGTGGGAGGATTTCGAAAACTTCTTTTTCAGCGGCGGGAGCATC
>JACQVE010000099.1 GCA_016209965.1 Gemmatimonadota bacterium
CCGCGCCCCCCTCCCTGACCCCGTCAGCGGCTCCTGCCAGCGGGCGCCCAGACTCTGATGCAACGCATGCAATGGCAGATCGCGGAATGCGCCCACTATCAACTGCGGCCCTCCCGCTCGAGCTCCTGGATCAGGTCGCGCACGCGCCTGGCATCCGGCGCCTGGGGCGCCAGGTCGAGGTAGCGCTCGAGGTCGGCTATGGCCTCCGATAGCCGCCCCGACCGCGCCAGCAAGACGGCGCGGTCCCGCACCTCATCACTGGCCATGGGATGCAGCAGCAGAAGCCGCTCGATTGCGGACAGGGCCCGCCGGTCTTCGCCCAGATTGAGGTAGATGCCCTTCAGGTTGGACAGCAAGCGCGCCAGGATCTCCTTCTTCCCCGCCGGCTGCAGGAATTGCCTGTTCAGCCGCACCGTGCCGCCGTACACCCTGTCCAGCAGTTCCTGGGCCTGGTCCTCGAAGCGCAGCCGCCCCCGCTCGAACGCATCCACCAGTATGCGCAGCGCCTCGCCCTGGTAGCGCACCAGGAAGTGGGCGGGGAAATTCACGCCCACCAGGGGCAGGCCGAGCCGCCAGCCCACCTCCAGGTAAACGATGCTCAGCGTGATGGGGATGCCGACCCGGCGGTCGAGCACGTCGTTGAGAAAGGAATTGCGCGGATCGTAATAGGCATCCGTGTTGCCACGGAATCCCTCCTCCTCGAAAAGCACGCGGTTCAGCTCCTGCAGCACGATGAGCGGCGCGCCCTCATTGCTCAACCGGTCCCGCACCCTTTCCGCCAGCAGATCGAGCCGCCGCAGGTACGGCGCGGGATGGAGCTGCGGGTACTGCTCCTCCGCAATCAGCAAGGCGCCCGCGGCCAGATCGATGTCGACGTCCTGCGCCCCCGCCAGCGCTGCAAAGCGGGACCGTGCGGAGAGCGAGGGCGGCTTCACGGGGCCAGCGCCTCCCGGAGCATAGCTTTCAGGCGACCCGGGTCTGCGGCCAGCTCACGGGCCGCCCGATGCACGTCCGCGCTCGTCGCAGCATTAGGAAGCTCGACGCCCACCTCTTTCCCCGCATCGTGCGGCAGGAAGACGACCGTCATGCGGTACCCTTGAACGCCCGTGGCTCGCCGGCCTACCAGGTCCACCGTATAGCGGCGGCCGTCCAGCTCGAGGGCCTCCGCCAGACGGTGCTCCCGCCAGGATGTGCCCCGCGTCATTTTGCCCATACCTGCACTCTCCCCGTTTGCGTGGCCGCCCGACTCACCCGATATTGCGGCCCACCCGCTGCTCTCCAACACGTCGACTGGAGAAGCCTTATGCGCCGCCCCGTTCGTGCCTGGCCCCTCGCGCTCGCGCTGCTCCCCTTCCTCAGCCTTCAGACCCTGGCTTGTTCGCACTGGACCGCAGGACAGGACGGGGCGGCGCCCGGCCAAAGTAACCGGCCGGCGAACGGCCGGGCAACGGACGCCCTCGCGGATCCCGAGGTGCGCCGCGTCCACTCCCGCATGATGGCCGCAATGGGTGGCGCCGACGCCTGGGAAAGCGCTCGCTACTTCGAGTTCGACTTCGTCGTCTACCGCGGCGGCCAGGAGGCCGCGCGCTGGCGCCACCGCTGGGACCGCTGGCGCGGCGATTACCGCCTTAGCGGCATTCGCCGCGGCGACACCATCCTCGCCCTCTTCAACGTCAACCACGCCGCTGACGGCAGGGTGTGGCTGAACGGCCAGCCGGTCCAGCCGCCGCGCGCCGACTCGCTCCGCCAGTTCGCCTACGCGCGCTTCATCAATGACTCGTACTGGCTGATCATGCCCTACAAGTGGACCGATCCGGGCGTGCACCTGAGCTACGCGGGACGACAGACCGATCCCAATGGCCGAGCCTGGGAGGCCGTCAAGCTCACCTTCGAGAACGTAGGGCTCACGCCGGAAAACGAATACCTTGCCTTCATCAGCCCCGAGACCGGGCTGATGGAGCGCTGGCACCACTTCCCGCGCGCCGGCGCCGAGCCCGCCATCTACGACTGGACCGACTGGCAGCGCTTCGGGCCCATCCTGCTGTCCACGAACAAACCCAATCCGGACCGCTCGGCCGCGATCCGCTTCGAGAACGTGCGCGTCGACACGCGCGTGCCCGCCGGCGCGTTCCAGTCGTAACAGCTTTCAAAGGGTGAATGGAAGCCCGGAGCCGGGCGCTCAGGCGGCGAGGTCTTCCTCGTCGCGGCTGAGGTCGAGGGCAGCCGCCCGGCCGCAACTGTGGCAATACAGAATCACGGTATAGTCGCCCTCGGGCGCGCTCCGTACCACGTCCCCGCGCTCCATCCCCGGCGCGTCCAGGAAACAAACCACTTCCACCACGTTGGGGCCGCAGCGCGGGCAGGGCACATCGGAAGGATCTTCGAGGTAGGCCAGCGCCAGCGCCAGGCCGTCCTTCACGTCGAACGGCGACGGCACTTCCGGGTTCTGCGCCTCAGCCATGATCGCCTCCCCCACACCCGCTCTGGCCCCACAGCGCGCAACATCCATTCCTGCCGCCCACTGCCGCCCCTAAGCAGGCGAGCCTCAGCCTCGAGAGCCGCGAGATCGTTCCCCGCCTGCGCGAAGAAAGTTCCCTGCCTGGCGGCCGCTGCAGCCCCCGGCTCGCGACCCCCCAGCACGCAACTGCCTGCGCCGCAAGGGCTTCCATCCGCCACCACCCACCGCCTCTGCGGGCACAGCTTTTGCCTGACTGCCGCCCCGGAGTCCCGCCCTTCCATTCAACGGAGGACTGTATGCACTTCCAACAACGTGCGCCGGTGGTCCTGGCAGTCTTGGCGGCCGCGGCGGTCTTGCTCCCGGCGTGTGGCGACGACGATGGAACCGGGCCGGACGGCCCCCGCAGCGCGAGTCTCTCGTTCACCGTGCCTCGGCCCGGCGGCAGCGCGCCCCCCGGGTTCGCTTCGCTCGTGCCCGTCACCGATGCAGCGGGCCGCGTGCTGAACATCGACTCCGTGCAGGTGGTGCTGGCGGAGGTCGAGCTCGAGCGCGCGGACGACCCCAGCGACTGCGACTCGAGCGGCCGCGGCAACCCCTGCGACGAGTTCGAAGCCGGGCCGGTGCTGGTCTCACTGCCGGTGAATGGCGGGGTCATCACGGCGTTCCAGGAGGAGATCCCTCCCGGGACGTACGACGAGCTCGAGCTCGAGATCGAGGAGCCTGAGGAAAACGACGCCGCCACCCAGGCCTTCCGAACGCGGCACCCGAGCTGGCCCATCAGCGCCAGCGTGCACGTCAAGGGTACCTTCGACGCCAATGACGGGAAGGGGCCGCAGCCCGTCAACGTCTTCATCCAGGGTGAGGGCGAGATCGAGCGCAAGCTGCAGCCGCCCTTCGTGGTGGCCACAGGCACGACAGGAACGCTCAACGTCACGGTTGCCGTGGACGTCGCGAGCTGGTTCCGCAACAGCGATGGCTCGCTGATCGATCCCCGCGCGCTGGCCGCGGACGGGAACCTGCGCGACCGTGTCGAGGAGAACATCAAGAGATCGTTCCGCGCCTTCAAGGACGCGGACCGCGACGGGGACGACAAGGACGAAGGCTGACCGGGCTGCACGGGCCGCGGCTGGCGCTGACGCGCCGACGCCCGCCCGCGTTCTACCTGACCAGCGCGGCGCCGGGGTTGGACCCGGCGCCGCGCCGTCTTTGCCCACCCGGGACCCGGCTCTTACATTTCCGCCATGTCAACGGAAGCCACACCCCGCGACCAGCGGCCGCGGCTGCGCCTCACGCAGCTCTCGCACGGCGCTGGTTGAGCGTGCAAGCTCGGCGCGGCTGAGCTGACGCAGGTCCTGCGTCACCTGGTGCCGTTCCACGACGAGGCCGTCCTGGTCGACGCGAACACCGCGGATGATGCGGCCGTGTACCGCATCGATGCGGACCGCGCCCTGATGGCCACGGTGGACTTCTTCACGCCTATTGTGGACGACCCCTACGACTTCGGCCGCATCGCCGCGGCCAACGCGCTTTCCGACATCTATGCCATGGGCGGACGTCCCCTCTTTGCGCTCAACCTGGTAGCTTTCCCGCGCGCGCACCTAGACGAGGGGATCCTGGGCGAGATCGTGCGGGGTGGCGGCGAGATCGCGCGTCAGGCCGGCGTCGCCGTCATTGGCGGCCACTCCCTCGATGACCCCGAGCCCAAGTATGGCATGTGCGTGATCGGCGAGGCGCCGGCCGAGCGCGTGGTGCGGAACTCGACCGGGCGGGCGGGCGACCGCCTGGTGCTCACCAAGCCCGTCGGGACGGGCGTCATTTCCACTGCACTCAAGCGCGATGCCGCTGACCCGGCCGCCCTGGACGCGGCCGTGCGCAGCATGACCACGCTCAATCGCGGAGCCGCCGAAGCCATGTTGCGGGCCCAGGCCCACGCCGCCACCGATATCACCGGCTTTGGCCTGCTCGGCCACCTGCGCGAGATGGCGCGCGCCAGCCGCCTGGCCGCTCGAGTCCGCGCCGCTGCCGTGCCGCTGCTTCCCTCCGCGCTCGAGCTCGCCAGCCAGGACTTCTTCCCCGGCGGCACACGCCGCAACTTCGCCGACCTCCAGGACGCCGTTCGCTGGAGCCCCGCTCTGCCCCAGCCGCTCCGCCTCCTGCTCTGTGATGCGCAAACATCGGGTGGGTTGCTCATCGCCGTTGCCCCAGAGCGCGTCGGCGAGCTGCTCGCCGACCTGCAGGACGCCGGCACCCCCGCAGCCGCTGTGATCGGCGAACTCGAAGAGGGAGCGGCGGGCGAGATCCAGGTCGAGCCCTGACTGCGGGGATGAGCACTGGCCAGGCCGCGGGGCGTCTGGGGAACCATTCGTGGGTTGTGCCGCCCCGCTGAACTCAACCGCCAAAAGACCGCGGTTTCGGGTTTTACCGGCGTGTCCGGGTGAAGACGACGCGCAGTACCCCGGGCACCGTCTCCACC
>JACQVE010000100.1 GCA_016209965.1 Gemmatimonadota bacterium
CCGCGATCCAGGGCGGCGTGCTCGCGGGCGAAGTGAAGGATGTGCTGCTGCTGGACGTGACGCCGCTCTCGCTCGGCATCGAGACGCTGGGCGGCATCATGACTCCGCTGATCACGCGCAACACGACGATCCCGACCAAGAAGGCCGAGGTCTTCTCGACGGCGGAGGACAACCAGACCACGGTCGAGATCCACGTGCTCCAGGGCGAGCGGCCCATGGCCATCGACAACAAGACGATCGGCCGGTTCCAGCTCACGGGCATCCCGCCGGCGCCGCGCGGCGTGCCGCAGATCGAGGTGACGTTCGATATCGACGCGAACGGGATCCTGCACGCGACGGCGAAGGACCGTGCGACGGGGAAGGAGCAGAAGATCCGCATCGAGGCCTCGAGCGGGCTCTCGGAGAACGAGATCGAGCGGATGGTGAAGGACGCCGACTCCCATGCGGAGGAGGACCGACGTCGGCGGGAGAGCGTCGAAGCGCGCAACCAGCTCGACGCCCTGATCTACCAGGTCGAGAAGGACCTGAAGGAGTGGGGCGACAAGCTGCCGGCTGACACCCGCGCCACCGTCGATGGCGCACTCGAGCGCGGCAAGAAGGCGCTC
This sequence comes from Gemmatimonadota bacterium, assembly GCA_016209965.1. Taxonomy (NCBI): domain Bacteria; kingdom Pseudomonadati; phylum Gemmatimonadota; species Gemmatimonadota bacterium. Next base: position 606 of record JACQVE010000100.1, read on the forward strand.
AAACAGGATGACACCGAGGAGGTAAAGCGCGCGCGCGACGCGCTGATGCAGGCGTTCAGCGCGGCCGGCCAGCAGGTCTATCAGGCGCAGGCGGCGCAGCAGCCGGCCGGGGCGGCCCCAGAGGGCGCCGCTGCCGGCGCCGCTGCCGGCCCGGAGGAGCGCAGCGGCGCCCGCGATAAGGAGGAGGAGGTCGTCGAGGCAGACTACGAGATCGTGGAAGAGGAGAAGTAGCTTCCCCGCAGTCACGTGGTCCAGGCAGCGGACCGGATCCGAGTGACGTTGCTGGACAAGCGCAGCTACGACGCGCGGGTGGTCGGTCGCGATCCCACGACGGATGTAGCGGTCCTAAAGATTGCGGCGCATGGGCTCCCCAGCGTTCGGTTCGGCGATTCCGAGCAGTCTCGAGGTTGCCGAGCTCTCGCCCAGGCTGGCGCGTCAATTCGGGCTGGCTAAGGCTGGCGGTGTCATCGTCGTTCGCGTCGATCCCCTCGGGCCGGCCTACCGCAAGAACGTGGAACCCGGCGACCGACTCCTGGCCCTGAACCGGCGCGAGGTCCGATCCGCCCGGGAAGCACATTCCCTGCTCCGGCGGGTCCGATCAGGAGAAGTAGTTTCGCTGCTCTTCGAGACGCCGGACGGCCGCAGCCAGATCGCCAACCTGCGCCTACCCTAGGCCGGACCGCGCTTCTCACACCTGCAGTCACGTATTCGCCGCGGCAAGCTCCTTTCCTCAGCCCTTCCGCGGAGGCTGCCCTGAGCAGGGTCGAAGGGGCTCAGGGCAAGCTCCGTCGACGGGCGCTCCGCAGGCGCTTCGTTGGGGCTCACCAGGGCGGCAGCGGCAAGAGCGGCGCGCAGAATCCGTTGATCTGCACTTCCGCCGTGGTTAGATTCCCCAGGCACCGCGAAAGTGGCGGAATCTGGTAGACGCGCGAGACTTAGGATCTCGTGGGCTCTGCCCGTGGGGGTTCGAGTCCCCCCTTTCGCATGAGGTTTTCGGGACATTCCGGGTAGGGCATGGCCGCCAAGTCATCCGAGCTGAGCATTGCCGTCGACAAGCCGCGCACCTGGGCGCGGCGGCTCACGATCACTGTGCCAGGCGAGCGGGTGGAGCGTGAGCGCCAGCAGGCGGCGCAGCGGCTGGCGCAGCGCATCAAGCTGCCCGGATTCCGCAAGGGGAAGGTCCCCACGCACGTTCTGGAGCGGAAGTATGGCGCGGCGCTCGAGCACGAAGCGCTGGAGCGGGTGCTGGATGCGACGTACCGGGAAGCGCTGGCACGCGAGGGGCTGCAGCCGATCACGCAGGCCGCGCTCGACAACGTCGATTACCACGCGGGCTCGGACCTGAGTTTCCAGGTCGAGTTCGAGATCCGGCCCGAGATCGCGCTGCAGCGGCTGGGCGGGTTCCGCGTGAAGCGCGAGCGGGCGCCGGTCAGCGAAGCGGACGTGGAGATCGTGCTGGAGCGCCTGCGCCGGGATCAGGCGGTGTGGCGGCCGCTCGACGAGGAGGCGCCGCAGTCGGGCGACCTGGTGGGCTTCGAGGTTGCGTCCACGGGCGCCGCTACCGGCGGTACTGTGGCGAAGCCACGGCCCTATCAGACAGTGCTGGGGGAGGGGCGCGTACTGCCGGAGATCGAAGCGGCCGTGAGCAGCTTGCGGCCGGGAGAAGCCGGCGAGTTCACGCTGCCGGCCGCGCAGGCCGGCGGCGCGGAAGCGCAGGGCGCGGCGCGGCCCGTCCGCATCCGCCTCATCGAGGCGAAGCGGCCGGAGCTGCCGCCGCTGGATGACGAGTTGGCGCGCAGCGTGGGCGAGTTCGATACGGTCGCTGCGCTGCGGGAGCATATCCGACTCGAGCTGGAGCGCGAGGCGGACGCGGAAGCGGAGCGCGGCGTGCGGCGTCATTTGATCGAGCATATCCTGGAGGCGAATCCGGTCGAGGTGCCGAACATGATGGTCGATCAGTACCTCAAGCGGATCATTCGCCCGCGGGAGGGGGCAGATCCGGAGCGGGTCGCCGAGATGCATCAGGTGGCCCGTCCGGGCGCCGAGCACGCGCTCAAGCGGATGCTGGTGATCGAGCGCGTCGCCGAGCAGCAGGCGCTCCGTCCCGGAGCAGAGGAGGTTGAGGCCCGGGTGGAGGAGCTGGCGCGGCGAGGCGGGCGCCCGGCGGCCGAGGTCAAGGTGCAGCTCCGAAAGACGGGGCAGCTTGCGGCGCTCGAGGAGGAGCTGTTGGAAGATAAGGTATTCGAGTTTCTGAAGGCGCAATCTACCATCGAATGAAGGACGGCGGGATTCGGGGGAACATGGCCATCTACCCACCTTACGTGATCGAGCGCACGAGTCGCGGCGAGCGCAGCTACGACATCTTCAGTCGGCTGCTCATGGACCGCATCGTCTTCCTGGGCTCGCCCGTGGACGAGAACGTGGCCAACATCATCATCGCGCAACTGCTCTTCCTCGAGGCGGAGGACCCGGATAAGGACATTTACCTCTACATCAACTCGCCCGGCGGCGCGGTTTACGCCGGGCTGGCCATTTACGATACTATGCAGTACCTGAAGGCGCCGGTGGCCACCATGTGCATGGGGATCGCGGCGTCCATGGGCGCGCTGCTGCTGGCGGCGGGGGCACAGGGGAAGCGGAACGCGCTGCCCAACTCGCGGATCATGATCCACCAGCCGTCCGGCGGAAGTCAGGGTACGGCGTCGGACATCGAGATCCAGGCCAAGGAAATTCTGTACGCGCGCGAGCGGATCAACCAGATCCTGGCGGAGCACACCGGCCAGTCGGTCGAACGCGTCGCGGAGGACGTGGATCGGGACCGCTTCATGAGCCCGCTCGAGGCCGTGGATTACGGGCTGATCGACCACGTGGTCTCACACAAGGGCCAGGTGGTCGAGGTAGGCAAGCATCAGGAGAAGTAACGGCTCGAGCGGCTGCGACGACGCGCCGCCCGGGCCTCGCCCTCCCTCGTAGCCAGACGCGTGCCATGCCTAGTGAAAAGCACTTGCGCTGCTCCTTTTGCGGCAAGTCGAAGGACTCGGTGAAGAAGTTCATTTCCGGCCCTTCGGTCTACATCTGCAACGAGTGCGTCTCGCTGTGTAACGAGATCCTTGCCGAAGAAGAGGAGCGTGAAGCGGCGGAGGCGGTGCCCCGCATTCCTACGCCGCGCGAGATCAAGGATGTCCTCGATCAGTACGTGGTCGGCCAGGAGAACGCGAAGAAGGCTCTGGCCGTTGCAGTCTACAACCACTACAAGCGGGTGAACCACCAGGGTGTGCTGGACGAGGTCGAGATCGACAAGTCCAACATCCTGCTGATCGGGCCGACGGGGGTGGGAAAGACGCTCCTTGCCCAGACGCTGGCGCGGGTGCTCGAGGTGCCCTTCACCATTGCCGATGCGACCACGCTGACCGAGGCCGGTTACGTGGGCGAGGACGTCGAGAACATTCTGGTGCGGCTGCTGCAGGCGAGCGACTTCAACATCGCCGAGTGCGAGCGCGGCATTGTCTACATTGACGAGATCGACAAGATCGCGCGCAAGTCGGAGAACCCGAGCATCACGCGAGATGTTTCCGGTGAGGGTGTGCAACAAGCACTGCTCAAGATTCTGGAGGGCACGATCGCTTCCGTCCCGCCGCAGGGTGGGCGCAAGCACCCGCAACAGGAGTACATCCAGGTCAACACCCGCAACATCCTCTTCATCTGCGGCGGCGCGTTTGACGGTCTGGAGAAGATCATCGAGGCGCGGACGGGTCAGCGCCGCATCGGTTTCAACGACGGCAGTGGCAGCGCCGAGCCGCGGCCGGGGAACATGCAGAATCCCTTCCGCGGCGTCGAGCCCGAGGACCTGTTGCGCTTCGGGCTGATCCCCGAGCTGGTGGGCCGACTGCCCGTGCTGGTTACGCTGGAATCGCTGGACGAGGACGCGCTGTGCCGGATCCTGCAGGAGCCGAAGAACGCACTGGTCAAGCAGTACGAGAAGATGTTCGACCTGGAGGGGATCCATCTGACCTTCGATTCCGAGGCGATCTCCGCCATCTCGCGTTCGGCGCTGGATCGCGGCACGGGCGCCCGCGGTCTGCGCGCGGTGCTCGAGGAGCTGATGCGCGACATCATGTTTGACATCCCGTCCCGCGACGATGTCCGCGAGGTGGTCATCACGGCCGAGTGCGTGACGGAAAGCATCCCGCCGCTGCTCGTGCTGCACCCCGAGTCGAGGAAGAAAGAAGCGTGACGCCAGGCGCCGCGCTGCCCGCCGGGTGAAGATCCAGTCCGTCGAGTTTGCCGGGGCACTGTCGCGGCCGGCGGGCGAGCGGCCGGGCGGCGGGCTGGTCGAAATTGCGTTCTCCGGGCGCTCGAACGTCGGCAAATCCAGCCTCATCAACCGGCTGCTGGGGCGGACCCGGGCGCGAGTCGCGCGGGTGTCGAAGGCGCCGGGGCGCACGCAGCAGATCCACTTCTACCGGGTCCGGGCCACCGCGGCCAGCGGCGGGGAATTGCGCTTCTTCCTGGTGGACCTGCCGGGATACGGCTATGCCCGGGTCCCGGCCGCGCTGCGGCGAAGTTGGCGCCCGCTGCTCGAAAGTTACCTCTCCGGCAGCCCGGCGCTGCGGGGAGTGGTGCAACTGCTGGACGCGCGGCACGAGCCGACGGCGGAGGACCGGCAGATGGTCGAGTACCTGGCCTCGGCGGGGAAACCGCTGCTGTTCGCCCTGACCAAGGTGGACAAGTTGTCGTGGTCGGCCCGCAAGCAGCGGATCGCCCGCATTGTCCGGGAGCTGGCCCTCGACGAGGAGCAGGTCATTCCCTTCTCCGCCGTGACCGGCGAGGGGCGCGACGCGTTGCTCGACAGCCTGGAACAGTTGCTGAGGGAAGGGGGAGTGGCGACGTGAAGCGCACCTGCGTCCTGCTGGCCGGCGCCCTGGCCGCCTGCGGTTCGGCTGGCGGCAGTGGCGGCGGCGCGGCCGGTCGCCCGGATGCCATGGGCGCGCCCCACATCGAGACGGTGGACACGGCCCGCCTGCGTGCCGACACAGCAGCGACGCTAGCCGGTGCGGGCACGCCGCAGCGGACGCGGCCGCTGGTGCCGCCGGGGTACGGCACCCTGCGCCAGGACGAGGTGACCGTGGCGCTGCGGAGCGGGGCGCTCCTGATAAAGGTGACGCCGCTCAGCGAGTCCGTCATCCGGCTGCTGGCGCCGGACACCTACAATCGGCTGCACGCACTGGCGGAGAGTCGGCGCGAGGAGGCCCGCCGGCTGGCCGGCGCGCCGGATAGCGAGCTCTTTCTGGTCTCCTTCTTCAGCTACCAGCCGGATGTCACCTATCAGCCCGAGGACGTCCAGCTTTCGCACCAGGGCCGGCTGCTGCACCCGCTGGCCGTGCTGCCCCTCACGCCAGGTTGGGGGCGGCAGCGGCTCCAGCAGCAGGAGCAGCAGACGGCGCTCTACGCCTTCAGCACCGACATCGATCTCGAGCTGCCGCTGCTCGTGCGCTACGGCCTCGAGGAAACGGACGAGTGGACGCGGATCATCCGGCGGCTGGAGACCGAACGGGCGAAGGTGCAGGCGCGGGCGGGTTGAGGGCTAGCGCACCGGGGATGACATGCCCGCTCAACCCTCTCATGCCCCCGCCTAAAAGGGGATCCCGTACTCCTTGATCTTGCGGTAGAGCGTCCGCTCGCCGATCCCCAGCAGCTCCGCCGCCTTGCGGCGGTTGCCGCGCACGTCGCGCAGGGCGAGGGTGATGGCCTCGCGCTCCAGCTCCTGCATGGTCATACCGCGCCGGTAGACGACAGCACCCTCCTCCTCCGCTCCTTCCCCCGCGCTCTCCACGGTCTCTGCCGGCAGCTCCGCATCCTGGATGAGCGGGGAGCCGACGAGGCTGCCGGTGAGATATGGGTACGGGTAAGGGAGCTGCACGGGTCCGGGTAGTTCCGGGTGCGCCCGGCGGTACTGATCGAAGTCGCGGCGCAGGTCCTCGAGATCGACGCGCAACTGGAGCAGCGTGCGGAACACGAATTCGAGTTGCGGCGCGGTGTCATCGCCATCGAGGCGCACGCGCGGCGCGAGCGGGACGGGCAGCACGGTCCGGGACGGTGCGGCCGCCGCGCTGCGCACGGCCGGCGGGATGTCCTCGGGGCGGATGACCCGGCCGGGCGCGAGGACGACCATGGACTCGACCAGATTGCGCAGCTCGCGCACGTTGCCGGGCCAGGGGTACTCGAGCAGGACGGCCAGCGCTTCGGGCGAGAGCACGATTTCCGGGCGCCCGTGCTCGCGGCTGGTCTGATGGATGAACGTCTCGATCAGCAGCGGAATGTCCTCGCGCCGCTGGCGCAGCGGCGGCAGCTCGATGTGCAGGACATTCAGCCGGTAATACAGGTCGCGGCGGAACGTACCGAGCTCGACCAGGGTGCGCAGGTCCTGGTTGGTCGCCGCAATGAAGCGTACATCGACCTGAAGGGGCTGTTCGCCGCCGACGAGCATGAACTCGCGCGATTCGAGAACGCGCAGCAGCTTGCTTTGCGTGGCGGGCGGCATCTCCCCGATCTCGTCCAGGAAGAGCGTGCCCTTGTTGGCCAGCTCGAACAGACCTTTGCGCTGCGCGACCGCGCCCGTGAAAGCTCCCTTCTCGTGACCGAACAGCTCCGACTCGAGGAGCGTCTCGGTCAGGGCAGCAACATTGGCAGGAATGAACGGTCGGTGCCGGCGCGATGACAGATCATGAATGCCGCGCGCCACCAGCTCCTTGCCCGTGCCGCTCTCCCCGGTGACGAGCACGGTCGAGTGGACGGGCGCGATCTGGACCACGCGCTCGAGCGCCTCACGCACTGCTTCGGTCTCGCCCACGATCCCGGTGAGCGCCTGGAGTCGACGCCGCTCGATGACGCGGCGGGCGACGAGTGCGACATCCTCGAGTTCGATCGGCTTGGCAAAGCATTCCGACAGGCCGAGCCGGCGGCGGTTCTCGGCGAGCCCATGACCGGGCGGATCGGCCAGCCCGATCACCGGGAGACGGTCCAGTTCGATGGCCTCGCGAACCAGGCGGCGCGCGCGCTTCTCCTCGAGTCCGCCCGTCAGGATCAACAGGACGGGATTCTCGACGCCGCGAATGCGCTCCGTGGCCGTGAGCAGTTCGACGGCGTAGCCGTCCCGCTCGAAGATGTCGCGCAGTCCAATGGCAGGTCCCAGGTCGTGCGTGGTGATGACGACCGTATCCGGCATACCCCCTGTACTCCTAGTGTCGCTCGGTATCCACGCCGCGCAGCAGTTGAACGGCATGCTCGAGAATGCGGCCGAGCACCTCGAGCCCGTCCCTCACGCCGCTCGGGCTGCCGGGTAGGTTCACGATCAAGGTAGAACCCCGCAGGCCGGCCACGCCGCGGGACAGCCAGGCAAACGGAGTAGCGCCCGCGCCCTCCCGCCGGATCGCCTCGGCGAGGCCGGGCGCCTCCCGCTCGAGCACGACGCGCGTACCCTCCGGCGTCACGTCCCGCGCCGTAAAGCCGGTCCCGCCCGTGGTCAGGATGACATCGGCCGCGCCGGCATCCGCCCAGGCGAGGAGCGCCGCAGAGATCTGACCGGCATCGTCGGGGACCACGCGCCGGGCCGCGAGCACGTAGCCACGCTCCCGGGCCCAGGCCGCAATGGCCTCGCCGCTCCGATCATCCCGCGTCCCGCGGACAACACTGTCCGAAACCGTGAGAATGGCGCAGCGGATGGGCTCCACGCTGTTTCCTACCCCGGTCCGGCGCGGTAGAGCCGCGGCCAGAGGCGAATGCGGGACGGGGCCGAGCGCATCAGCCGTCCCCAGCGTCTTACCGGCGCAGCGAGCCGTCCTGGTAGAAGGGCGGGCGCACAACCTCGGCGGGCACCGCGTGGTCACGGATCACGACCTCGACGGGCGTCCCGGCCGTGGCCGCCTCGAGGGGCAGGTAGCCGAGCCCAATGCCCCGATTCAGTGTCGGACTCAGGATTCCGCTCGTCACCTCGCCCGCCGGCTCGCCGCGAAAGCGCAGCTCGTAGGCATGGCGCGGAAAGCCCCGCTCCTGCAGCACGAAGCCGACCAGCCGCTGGCGCACACCTTCAGACTTCTGGCGGAGCAGGGCCGTGCGCCCCAGGAAATCCGCGGGCTTGTCCAGCTTGACCACCCACCCCAGGCCGGCTTCGAGCGGGGTGTGGTTCTCGTCCAGGTCATTGCCGTAGAGGATGTAGCCCATCTCGAGGCGCAGCGAATCACGCGCGCCGAGTCCGGCGGGCAGGAGTCCGTCGTCGGCGCCCGCCTCGAGCAACTGATTCCACAACGCGGGGGCCAGCCCCGCTTCGACGTAGATCTCGAAGCCATCCTCGCCCGTGTAGCCGGTGCGGCTGAGGCGGGTGGGCCGGCCCCCGACCTGGGCTTCCTGGAAATGGTAGTAGGCGAGAGCCGACACGTCTGCCGAGGCCAGTCGGCGCAGGATCCGCTCGGCCGCCGGGCCCTGCAATGCGAGCAACGCGAGGTCATCGGAGCGGTCGATGACGCGGACGCCGAAGCGGCCGGCAAACCTGGTCAGCCATTCTCGATCCCTGTCCCGCCCGGAGGCGTTGACCACGATCATGAAGTGGTCGTCATGGCGGTAGACCAGACAGTCGTCCAGTGCGCCGCCGTCTTCCTGGCACAGGACCGAGTACTGTGCCTGCCCGGCGGCGAGGCGGGAGGCATCATTGGTGGTAACGTACTGCACGAAGCCGAGCGGGTCGTTGCCGCGGATCTCGAGCTCGCCCATATGGGACACGTCGAAGAGCCCGGCCTTCTCGCGCACGGCCCGGTGCTCGGCCAGGATGCCGGGCCCGTATTGCAGTGGCATCTCGTAACCGGCAAAGGGCACCATCCTGGCGCCCAGGCGACGATGCTGGTCGTAGAGCGGCGTGCGCCTCAGCTCCTCCGCCATGATCCTCCTCCCCTCCTCTAAGCGCCCATAAGTCGCACGAGCAGTGCCTTCTGGACGTGCAGTCGGTTCTCCGCCTCATGGAACACGCGGGACTGCGCCCCCTCGATCACCTCTTCCGTCACCTCCTCGCCGCGGTGCGCGGGGAGGCAGTGCAGGAAGATGGCGCGCGGGTCGGCGATCCGCAGGAGCTCGGCATCCACGCAGAATTCGCGAAACGCGCGCTGGCGCGCCTCGACTTCCGCTTCCTGGCCCATGGATGCCCAGACATCGGTATTCACGACTTCGGCTCCCTCGACCGCTTCGCGCGGGTCGTGAGTCAGATGCACATTGGCGGCGCCGCGCGCTCGCTCGAAAATCCCGCGGTCCGGCTCGTAACCGGGCGGGCAGGCCAGGCGCAGTTCGAGGCCGAAGCGGTAAGCTGCGTTGAGCCAGGAATTGGCCATGTTGTTGCCGTCGCCCACCCACGCCACCTTGCGGCCGGTGAGGTCCGGGCCGAAGGCATCCTGCACGGTCATTACATCGGCCAGCACCTGGCAGGGGTGAAGCAGGTCGGTGAGCCCGTTGATGACCGGCACATCCGCGTAATGCGCCAACTCCTGCACGTCGCGGTGATCGAAGGTGCGGATCAGGATGCCATCAACGTAGCGGGCGAGGACGCGGGCCGTGTCGCGGAGCGGCTCGCCCCGCCCGATCTGAATGTCGCGGGACGAGAGGAACAGTGCGTGGCCGCCGAGCTGGTAGGTGCCAACCTCGAAGGAGACGCGCGTGCGCGTCGAGCTCTTCTCGAAGATCATGGCCAGGCTCTTCCCGGCCAGCGGCTGGCCGCGGTACTCGCCGCGGCGGAGCCGGCGCGCCAGCTCGAGCAGCTCGTACAGCTCGTCGGCGGAAAAGTCGGGGATCTCGAGAAAGTCTCGCTTCTCGCGCATAGGCTCCCGAGGTGGCGCAACGCCTGAAACGGGGCGGGAAACTACCCCACCCGGCAGAGAGGGGGCAAGTCTTGCACCAGCGCCGGGGCGGAGCGGGAGTGCTACAGGATGTAGCGCCGCAGGTCCTCGTCCTCGACAATGCCGCGCAGGCGTTGCTGCACACTGGCCGCGTCGATCCGGATGCGTTCGGTGGACCCGGCAGGCAGGTCGAAGAGGATGTCCTCGAGCAGCGTGGTGAGCACGGTGTGCAGGCGCCGGGCGCCGATGTTTTCCATGCGCTCGTTGACCTCCCCCGCAAGGCGCGCGATCTCGCGGATGCCGTCCTCCGTGAACTCGAGCGAGACACCCTCCGTGCCGATCAGCGCTTCGTACTGCCGGAGCAACGCATTCTTCGGCTCCCGCAGGATGCGGACGAAGTCCCCCTCCGAGAGAGGGCTGAGCTCGACGCGGATCGGGAAGCGCCCCTGCAGCTCGGGGATCAGGTCACTGGGCTTTGAGACGTGGAACGCGCCCGCTGCGATGAAGAGGATATGCTCGGTGCGGACCGCGCCGTATTTCGTCTGGACGGTGCTCCCCTCGACGACGGGCAGCAAGTCCCGCTGCACCCCTTCCCGGCTCACGTCCGGCCCCACGCCACCGCGCGCGCCCGCGATCTTGTCGATCTCGTCGAGGAAGATGATGCCCATGTCCTCGGTCCGCTCGAGCGCCTCATTCACCACCTCATCCATGTCCACGAGCTTGTCCAGCTCGTCCTGCAGCAGGATACGGCGCGCGTCCGCCACGGCTACGGTGCGGCGCTTCTTCCGCTTGGGCAGCATGTCCTGGAGCATCTCGGCAAAGTTGAAGTCCATGCTCTCGAAGCCGCCCATGGGCACCATCATGTTCTCGATAGGCGGCGCGTGCTGGACTTCCACCTCGACCATGCGCTCCTCCAGCTTACCATCCTGAAGCAGGCCGCGCAGCTTTTCGCGCGTACGCTCCCGCCGCGCGCGAACCCGGTCGCGCTCTGCTTCACGCGCCGCCGGCGCCGGCTGCGGCTCCGCCTCATCTTCCGGCGAGACGACCAGGTTCACGCCGCTGGCGCCGGCGTGGGAGGGCTGCTGGGCGGCCGGCGCGCCGCCATCCAATGCGGCTGGCACGGGCGGCAGGAGCAGATCCAGCAGCCGCTCCTCGGCCCGCTGCTGGGCCATTGCTTCGACCTCGGCCTCGCGCTCGTCCCGCACCATGTTCACGGCGACATCGACCAGATCTCGCACCATGGACTCGACGTCGCGGCCCACGTAGCCGACTTCCGTGAACTTCGCGGCTTCGACCTTCACGAACGGGGCGCCCGCCAGCCGCGCGAGACGCCGCGCGATTTCCGTCTTCCCCACGCCGGTGGGACCGATCATGATGATGTTGTTGGGCATGATCTCGTCGCGCAGCTCCTCCTCCACCCGCTGGCGGCGCCAGCGGTTGCGCAGCGCAATGGCCACCGCCTTTTTGGCCGGCTCCTGCCCCACAATGTATTTGTCCAGCTCGGCGACGATCTCGCGCGGCGTCAGTTCATCGAGCCAGGCGGGTTCGGCTGGCGCTTCGAGCTCGGGCGCGACGTCCATTTCTTCTCTCACTGCTTTGGCCATCAACCTTCTCCTCCCCGGCTACGGGAGAGTTACTCCTCCAGCTCCAGCACCGTGATGTGCTGGTTGGTGTAGATGCAGATCTCGCCGGCGATTTCCAGGGCGCGCCGCACCATCTCAGCTGCGGGCAAGCCCGAGTACTGCTTGAGTGCCCGGGCCGCGGCCAGCGCGAAGCCACCGCCGCTGCCGATGGCGGCGATCTCGTCATCCGGCTCGATCACATTGCCATCCCCGCTGATCACGAACAGGTGCTGCTTGTCCGCCACTGCGAGCAGCGCCTCGAGGCGGCGGAGGTAGCGGTCCGTACGCCAATCCTTGGCCAGCTCGACGCAGGCGCGGGGCAGGTTCCCCGGGTGGCGCTCCAGCTTTTCCTCGAATTTTGCGAAGAGCGTGAACGCGTCCGCTACGGACCCGGCGAATCCGGCCAGGACGCGACCTTCCTTGAGTTTGCGCACCTTCTGTGCAGTGCGCTTCACCACCGTGTCGCCGAACGTGACCTGCCCGTCGCCGCCCAGAGCGACCCGGCCGTCGTGCCGCACGGCGACAATCGTCGTGCCATGGAACTGCTGCATCCCGCCTCCTGTCCCAGCCGGTGTACCCCGAAGGGGTGGCCGATTTCCCTCCACGCCATCCCCGCCTACGCGCGCGGGTGCGCCGCGTCATAGACTCGCTTGAGCCGCTCCTTCGAGGTGTGCGTGTAGATGCGGGTGGTGGAAAGGGACGCGTGCCCGAGCAGCTCCTTCACCGCCATGAGGTCGGCTCCCGCATCCAGCAGGTGGGTGGCGAAGGAGTGGCGCAGCGAGTGAGTCGAGAGGCCGGCGTCTCGGGCGATGCGAGCCAGGAAGTTGTGCACGATGTGCTGGAGCTGGCGGGCCGAAAGCCGGCGGCCGCGCTCGGAGAGGAACAGGGCCTGGCGATCGGCAGCAGGGTGCGCGGCCAGGATCTCGGCGCGACGGAGCTCGTAATGGCGCAGCGCTCGGACGGCCGCCCGCCCCAGGGGCACGATCCGCTCCTTCCGCCCCTTGCCCCGCACCTTGACCTGGTCCGCAACCAGGTCTGCGTCCGCAACGTCCAGGGCGCGCAGCTCGGCGAGCCGGATCCCTGCGGCGTAGAAGGTCTCCAGGACGGCCAGATCCCGGATGGCGCGGAAGCTGCCAGCGGCGGCGCGCGTCTCCGCCAGCTCGAAAAGCCGCTCGACCTCCGGTTTGCTGAGCCAGCCGGGCAGGCGGCGGTCCAGCTTGGGCGAGCGCAGCGCGCGGGCCGGGTTCGCGGGCAGCCGCTCTTCGCGGTGCAGGAAGCGGAAAAAGCTGCGCACGGCGGAGAGCCTGCGGGCAATGGTGCGCCGGGCCAGCCCCTGGCGTGTCAGCCGCGCGAGGTAGGAGCGCAGCGCCAGCCGATCCACGCCGCCCCAGTCCCAGCCCCCGGCACCGTAGTAGCTCTGGAGAAAGTTGGTGAAGTCGACCAGGTCCCGGCGGTAGGCCGAGAGCGTGTGCGGGCTGAGCTGCCGCTCGTCAGCCAGGTGGCGCAGGAAGTTTTCGAGCTCGTTCAACGTGGTTGCGCGGCCTCAGTGAGCAGAGCTGGCCGGGGCAGAGGATCCCTCGACTTCGCGCGGGATGACACGATCCTGGAGCGTGGTCCCAACTTCCGGCTGGACCTCCGCGGCCGGCAGGACCGCGGGCGCGATGTCGTGCTCCTCCATCCACTGGCGGAAGGATGTGGCTGCCCGCTCGGCCAGCCGCTGGCGACGCTGCTGCTTGTCCCGGACCCGCACGGCGAGTGGCTCGAGCAGTCCGAAGTTCGAGTTCATGGGTTGGAACGCCCGC
>JACQVE010000101.1 GCA_016209965.1 Gemmatimonadota bacterium
GGTGGCGGCGCCCCGTGCCGTCGAGGAGGCCCTGGCCGCCGCCTACGGCGAGGGCGCAGTGCAGGCGCTGCTGGCGCGGATAGCGTCACGCGCGCCGGCAGGGACGGACCCGCTGGACGACCCGAGCGCGCTGCGCCGCGCCTCCGAGGCCCCGCCGATTGTCGCGCTGGTGGACCTCATCCTGGCCCGCGCCGTAGCCATCCGGGCGAGCGATCTGCACGTCGAGCCGGACGGCCGGCGGCTGCGCGTGCGCGCCCGTGTGGACGGCGTGCTGCGGCCGATCCTCGAGCTGCCCGAGCACGCGGGCGCTGCGGTCGTCTCCCGCATAAAGATCATGGCCGGACTGGATATCGCGGTGAAGCGGCGGCCGCAGGACGGCCGCGGTGCCGTGCGCGTCGAGAGCCGTGAGCTAGCGCTTCGGGTATCCACGCTGCCCACGGAGGCGGGCGAGAAGGTGGTGATCCGGCTCCTCGACCCGGAGAATGCTGGTCGCAGGCTGGAGGAGCTGGGGCTGACGGAGCGGACCCTGGCCCGGCTGGAACGGCTGCTCGGCCGGGGGCACGGCGTGCTGCTGGTCACGGGACCGACGGGCAGCGGCAAGACGACGACGCTCTACGCGGCACTGGCGGCGCTGGATCGAGAGCGGCGCAACGTCATCACGCTCGAGGACCCGATCGAGTACCGGCTGGCCGGGCTCACGCAGGTGCAGGTCCACAATCGTGCCGGCCTCACCTTCGCGGCCGCACTGCGAGCGGTGCTGCGACAGGACCCGGACGCCGTCATGGTAGGCGAGATGCGGGACCGCGAGACGGTCGAGGTGGGGATGGCCGCCGCGCTGACCGGGCATCTGGTGCTGTCGACGCTGCACACTAATGACGCGCCCGGCGCCGTCGCCCGGCTGGGCGAGATGGGCGCGCCGCCCTACCTCCTCGCCGGTGGCCTGATCGGTGTGCTGGGCCAGCGACTGGCGCGGCGGCTCTGCCCAAACTGCCGCGTGCCGCGGGTAGCGCAACCCGACGAGCTGCGCGTGCTGGGCCTGCCCGCTCGCCCCACACCCGTGTACCAGGCGGCCGGATGCGCGCGCTGCGATGGCCAGGGCTACCGCGGCCGCCTGGGCGTATTCGAGCTGCTGGCCGTGGATGCGCGCATCCGCGAGCTGATCCTGCGCCGCGCCGCGGCCGACGCACTGCGCGACGCGGCACGCGCCGCTGGCATGGAGCCGCTCAGCCATGACGCGTGGGAGAAAGTGCGGGCCGGCCTCACTACGCTGGAAGAAGTCCAGCCACTGCTCACCCTGCTTGCCGACGAGGCCCCGGTTTGCACATCCTGCGGCACAGGGCTGCGGGCGAGCTTTGCGGCCTGCCCGGGATGCGGCAGGTGCCTGCATCGCCGCTGCAACTGCGGTACCGTGCTGGAGGCGGAATGGCGCTGCTGTCCCGCGTGTGGCGCACCTGTTGCAAAAGGGGAACCGGCCGGCCACCCCGTGGATTGACTCGCCACCAGCGCCCGGCCTGAAGCGGGTTGCCTCCGGGGCAGCCGATCCGACTTCCCGCAAGGGTCGCGGCCCGAATTGTGTCCGGAAGGAGGGGATTCCGTGAACGCCGCATGCCGCGTATTTCGGGCCGGTGGTTTTGTCTCGCTCGTCCTAGCGATCCCGCTTTCCGCCTGCTTCTCCGACGAGCCCGACCTGACCGGCGGCGACGGGGGTGGGGAGGCCGTAGTCATCCGCTTGACGGAAGCGCTGCGCTTCGTGCCAGACACGCTGACCATCACGCGCGGAACGCGCGTGCGCTGGGTCAACGAGTCCGATTTCTTCCACACGGTGACGCCCCGCAACACGAGTCAGCCGGGCGTGTGGTCGCGTCGGGAGACGAGTGGGCGGGGACCCGTGCTCGAGCACACGTTCAGCGTCGGCGGGCAGACGTACAACTATTTCTGCGAGCCGCATGAGAGCTTCGGGATGGTGGCGAGGATCCGCGTCGAGTAGGCTGGCTAGCGATCGCCGTCCTCCTCGCGCGGCTCGAGGCTGTGCTCCGTGCCATCGTAGCTCATGACCACCGGCTCTTCGTCGATGTATGTCTCCAGGTGGACCGGGCGCTTCCACAGGTAGTGGATATTCTCCAGCGTTTCCCGCGCCAGGTTCTCCTTCAGTGGTATGCCCTCGTAGCAGTGCCCGAGCACCAGCTCGCCGCGGTTGAGGAAGTTCGCGTCTACCACCTCGACCCGCGGTTGCCCGAAGTTGGTGAGCATGAAGAGCAGCTTCTCCTTGACCGCCTGGAAGTCGCGGTCGGCGATCACGTACTCGCCCGTGGCCGGCTGGTACTCGTAAGTAAAGAGCCCGTGCTTGCGCACGAAATCGGCAGTCAGGAACTCGTCAATGAAGGTGACATCGTTGTAGTGGCGCCGCACCTCGAAAATCCTTTCCCTGCCCTGCATCTCACCCGTGTCCCACGCCTGGCGCACCTGGAACTCGTCACACGCCTCCCAGTCGACGCCGTGCCGCCCCTTGTTCCAGCGCTCCTCGATGTCGCGCCACAACTCGAGCCCCAGCTTATAGGGGTTCAGCCAGCCGGGGTGCGTTGCTACGGTGCCCGAGTGGTGATCCGCATAGTCCACCACCTCGGAGGGCTCGAGAGCCCGCTCGGTCATGATACGGGAGTGCCAGTAGCTAGCCCATCCTTCGTTGATGAACCTGGTGCGACCCTGCGGCGCGAAGTAATAGGCCTCCTCCCGCACGATCCCCAGCACGTCCCGCTCCCAGTTCTTGAGCGGCGCGTGCTCGAGCAGGAAGAGCATGGCATCCTTTTCGGGACACGGCGGGAAGCGTTCCTCCTCGCGCTGCGCTTCCTCGAGCCTCTGGCGCTCGGCCTCGAGCACCGGCTCGGGGTTGATGTACTCGTCCATGTACTCTTTGGCGCGCAGCTTCTTCGGCTCGGCGCGCGCCGGGGCGGATTCCTCCGGCCGCGGCGCCCAGCGCTTGCGGCGGATGTGCGGAGCGTTGTAGTCGATCAGGTTGTCAATGGAGAGGCAGCGATCCAGCAGCGCCTCGACCTCCGACTCGCCGTATGCCTCCATGTAACGGCGGATGCGCGCCGCATGGTTGGCCATCTCGTCTATCATGCGCCGGTTGGTGTGCGCGAAGGAGAAGTTGTGCTTGAAGAAGTCGCCATGCCCGCACACGTGCGCCATGACCAGCTTCTGGTCTACGTAATGGTTGGCCGCCAGCAGGTAGGCGTAGGTGGGATTGTTGTTGATGACCATCTCGTAGATGCGCGACAGTCCGTAGGCGTAGGAGCGGGACAGCTCGAGGTAGTCCATCCCGAAGCGCCAGTGCGGGTAGCGCGCCGGGTAGCCGCCGTATGCGGCCACTTCATTGATTTCCTCCCAGTCCAGCACTTCGTAGACGATCTCGAAGAAGTCGAGGCCGAACTCGCGGGCGTGCTGCTCAATCTGCTGCTGCAGCGAGCGGAGGTCGGATGTGAGGGTGTCTGGCATGCCTCTCAATATCTCTGCGGTTCGCGTACCCGTGCCCGTGCCCGTGCCCGTGCCCGATCGCGTTGCACCAGGGTGCGGCCGGGTACGGCTACGGGTGCGGGTACGGGCACGTTGGTGTCATCCCTCGAGCGCCTGCTTCCCCTTGCCCCCAAACCCCTCGATCGAACCGCGGACCGCGTACGGCTCGGGATCGGGCTCGGGCTCGGGATCGGGAACGGAGGCGCCGATGGCGCCTATTTCCCCTTTCCCAGGAACTCCTTGATCGACCCCAGGATCGCATCCCGGTCCTCGATCTTCGAGAGCACCAGGTTCTCTGCCTCGAGATGCGTCTCCAGTGCGTGGAGAAACTGACCGCTTCCGTAGCGACTTTCCACCTGCCCGTAGCCGAACAGGTTGGCTACCGGCAGGAGCCGGTCGCGGAGCAGCGTAAAGCATTTCTCGTCGTCGCCGCCGCCCCAGTTGTCGCCGTCAGAAAAGTGGAAGAAATAGATGTTCCAGGCCTCGGCGGGGTGGTTCCGTTCCACCATATCCGCGGCGAGGTGGTACGCGCTCGAGATCCGCGTCCCGCCCGACTCGCGCGTGCTGTAGAAGGTGTCGCGGTCGACCTCCCGGGCGGCAGCGTCATGCACGATGTAACGGGTTTCCAGGCCGTCGTAGTGGGCGCGGATCCAGGTGTCGATCCAGAACGACTCGATGCGGACGATCTCCTTCTGCTCGTTACCCATGGAGCCGGAGACGTCCATCATGTAGACGATAACGGCGTTGGCCGTGGGCTCCGGCTCCTCCTTCCAGGAGCGGTAGCGCATGTCCTCGCGCACGGGCACGATCGCCGGCCGCCCCGGGTTGTAGGAGCCCAGCGCCAACTGACGTTTGAGAGCCTCCTTGTATGTACGCTTGAAGGAGCGCAGGCTCTCCGGCCCCGCCCGTTTGATGCCGGTGTAACGATCCTTCACGACGGTGGCGGAGCGGGCGCCCTTGGGCTCGATGCGCGGCAGCTCGAGTTCCTCGCCCATGAGCTGCGCCAGCTCCTGAATGGTCAGCTCGACTTCGCGCAGGTGATGGCCCGGTGCGTCACCTGCCTCGCCCCGGCCACCGACGGGGGGGCCGTCCGTGCCGATGGGCGTGCCGATCTCGCCACCACCCTGGCCTACCCCGCCCAGGTCGCGCCGGCCGTAGCGGAAGCGGGGCAGTTCGATCTGCGGCACGGGGATCGATACGACCTCATGGCCGCGACGGCCGATGAGCTCTCCCCGCGTCAGGTGGCGCTTCAGATCCCGCTTGATGACGCCCCGGACAATGTCCTCGAACCGTCGCCGGTCCCGCTCGATCCTCTTGACCATGGAGAGACCTAGCGCGCCCCCGGCAGGGCCGGCGCCGCGTGCGGCCGCAGCAGTTGGGGCTGGAATGCGGCTACCAGGCTGGCGAACGCGAGCAGGGCGACAAAGCCGAGGACGAGCGCGCGTTGCACGGCGCTCAGCCGCGCGCCCGCCCGGACGGGCACCGGGCTCTGCACGGGCGCGGTATGACGCAGCCCCCCCGATTCCTGGAGCAGCAGCGCCATATCGGCGCCGCAGCGGGCGCAGAGTCGTGCCGCCCGGGGGTTGACGTACCAGCAGTGCGGGCAGACCGAAAGCTCGCCGCCGCCGGGCGCGCTGGGCGGGCGCAGGCCTTCCATGGTCGACCTACTTGCGTCCTTCCTTCACGTCGCCGCGCGCGAAGATGCTGGCCACGAAGTTCAGCACGTCGGTGGCGCAGACCTCGCAGTAGCCGTGCTGGTGCACGAGGCGGCTCTTGACCACGTCAATCTTCTCCTGCGCTTCCCGGTCCAGCACGCTGGAGACCAGGCTGGTCAGCTTGATCGAGTCCTGCTGGTCCTCGAACAGCTTCAGCTCGAGCGCCTTCTGCAGCCGTGCGTTGGTGTCATAGCGGAATTTCTTGCCATCGACGGCGAGTGCGCCGATGTAGTTCATGATCTCGCGCCGGAAATCATCTTTGCGGCTCTCGGGGATATCGATCTTCTCCTCGATTGACCGCATCAGCCGCTCGTCCGGCTCCTCGTATTCGCCCGTATACTTGTTGCGCACCTTCTCCCGCTGCGTGTACGCCTTCACATTGTCAATGTAGTTGGCGCAGAGCCGCTGCATCGCCTCTTCATCACCGGAGATCGCGCGCTGCACCTCGTTCTTCACCATGTCCTCGTACTCCTCCCGCACCACGGCCAGCAGCTCGCGGTACTTCTCCCGCTGCTCCGCATTCACGATCAGCGAGTGGTGCTTCAGCCCGCTCTCCAGCTCCTTCAGCACCATGAACGGGTTGACGCACGTCTCCTCCACCTCGGCCACCAGGCAGTTCGAGAGCTTGTCCTGAATGTAGCGCGGGCTCACCCCCTCCATGCCCTCGCGCTCCGCTTCCTTCCTCAACTCCTTGACGTTGTCCTCGGTGAAGCCCGGCAGCGTCTTGCCGTTATAAAGCTTCAGCTTCTGCAGCCGCGTCAGGTTCAGCTTCTTCGGCTCTTCCAGCCGGGTCAGCACCGCCCACATCGAGGCCATCTCGATGGTGTGCGGCGCCATGTGCTTCCCCTTGATCCGCCGGTTGTTGAAGTCGCGCTCGTAAACCTTGATCTCTTCGTCCAGCTTCGTGATGTACGGGATGTCGATCTTCACCGTGCGGTCGCGCAGCGCTTCCATGAACTCGTTGTTCTGCAGCCGCCGGTACTCCGGCTCGTTGGTGTGCGCGATGATGACTTCGTCAACGTCCGTCTGCGCGAACTTCTTGGGCTTGATCCGATGCTCCTGCGAGGCGCCCAGCAGGTCGTAGAGGAAGGCCACGTCCAGCTTCAGCACCTCGACGAACTCGATCAGTCCGCGGTTCGCGACGTTGAACTCGCCATCGAAGTTGAAGGCCCGGGGGTCCGAGTCGGAGCCGTAGATCGCGATCTTGCGGTAGTTGATGTCGCCCGTCAGCTCTGTCGAGTCCTGGTTCTTCTCGTCCTTGGGCTGGAACGTGCCGATCCCCACGCGGTCCTGCTCGCTCACCAGCAGGCGCCGTACGCGCACGTGCTCGATGGTGCGCGTCCAGTCGCCGTCATACTTGAGCATGAGCTGGTTGTAGAGGTGGCGGCACGCCGGGCAGAAGTCGCCTTCCACCGCGATCTTGCCCTCGTCCGGCATGTCGCGGTTGGGCTCGTCCAGGAAGGCCGCCCGGAACTCCTGGGGGATCAGCTTGAGCGGCTCCTCGTGCATGGGGCAGGGCATCTCATCCGTGCCCCGCGCCGCCTCCGCCATCTCGGCCGGCACCCCTAGCGCCGCGAGCCCCTCGCCCACCCAGGAAAAGGTGTAGAGCGCGCCGTCCGGTGTGCGCGAGTAGTATTCGATCCCCTTCTTGAGCAGCCGGCAGATCGTGGACTTGGAGGAGCCGACCGGGCCATGCAGCAGCAGCACGCGTCGCTCCGGGCCGTACCCCATGCCCGCCGCCTTCAGCACCTGGATGAACCTCATGAGCGGGACATCCAGCCCGAAGATCGCGTCCTTGCCGCCGCCGATCGGATCGTCAAAGAAGTGATAGTGCGTGATCTCCTTCTTGTACTCCGAATACTTGCGCGTCCCGAAGGTCACGATCATGGCGTAGAGTCGCTGGAACGCGCTGCGCGCAATGGCGGGCCGCGCGTGCACCATCGAGAGGTACTCGGGGAAGGAACCTTCCCAGTGCAGGTCGTGGTACAGCGCCTGGTCCTGGTGCTCGCGGATGTGCTGGATGATATCGAGAACGGGCGTGGACATCGCAGTTCTACTCCTTCACCATGGCAAAGCGTCCTGACGGCGATGCGTAGCGCACTACACGGCCTCCGCGGCGGTGTTCCGCCCCGCGGGCGGCCGAATGCCGCCGTATCTGTGAATTCGACCACAAGCCCTGCCGATCGGCGGGTACGGCTCCCTCAATTCTGCTGCGCAGGCGGCCGGAACCGGTCCGCAACCTGGCGCAGCAGTCGCTCGATCGGGTCGCCCCGGTTCGGGAACAGGTACCGGTCCGCGATGCGGTTGAGCGAGATCCGCAGGTCCTGGAAA
>JACQVE010000102.1 GCA_016209965.1 Gemmatimonadota bacterium
CGCCGTGCGCGTGCGCCGGCGCTAGCGCGCAGTTTCGCCCATCGTCCAAAGGGTTCACCACAGAGAGCGCGGAGGGCGCAGAGGCGGCAGCGACTGGCCAGCCGGGGTGTATCTCCGCGGCCTCCGCGCATCTGGACAGAAAAACAACCCTGAACAGCAACCGACGACGCAGGCAGCACGACGCCTTTCATGCCCTGGCTCGGCGCAGCCGGTGAATAACCGGCGGTGAATCGGAATCTCTCTGCCGTGCCGGCGTACCGGGAGGGGCGCGCAGGCGGCGCGGCCCGCGGCGGCGTCGCATTCGTTCTCTCGCCGGGCGCCCTGGCCCGTGGGGGCGGCATCGGGCCGTTCCTGCTCACGGCAGCCCTGGCCTGTTCCGAGCCTGTAGACCCGGGCGCCGTCGAGCCCTCGGAGCAGGGCATTGCATGGCTGCGCCAGGCGGCCATCGCCTTCCAGACGGTGGACCCCGCCGCCAGTCATGACGAGCTGGGGGCGCTCCGGGACGTGATCGGCGACGCCCGCGTCGTGGTACTGGGCGAGGCGAACCACGGGGCGCGCGAGTTCTTCCTTCTCAAGCACCGCCTCGTCCGCTTCCTGGTCGAGGAGATGGGATTCAACACGTTTGCCATGGAGGCGACGTGGCCGGAGTCCAACCTGGTCGACGACTACCTCGCGACCGGGCGCGGCGAGCCGGAGGTTCTGCTTTCACGCCTCTATTTCTGGATCTGGAACACCCGGGAAGTGCTGGACCTGATCGAATGGATGCGCCAGTACAACCGGTCGGCCGGCGGCCGTCGGATCCGCTTTGGCGGCTTCGACATCCAGTACCCGCGCATGGCGATGGACCAGGTCGTAGAGTTCGCGGGGCGCGTCGACACTGCGGCCGCAGCCTGGGTGGTGGGGCGATACGCCTGCTTCCGCCCCTACGTCAACGAGCTGGACGGCTCGTTCCGCCGGCTATGGGACTACACGTTGCGGCTGACGGGGCGCGCCAAGCTCGAGTGCCGCGCGCGGGCGCAGGAGGTCTACGACACGTTGCTCGCCCGCCGGACCCGGTTCGTGGCCGCGACCTCGCCCCTCGAATTCGAGCGGGCGCTGCAGAGCTCCCGGATCGTCGTTCAGAACCAGCACATGCGCTTCAACAGCGTGGCGGACCAGGACACGCGGGACATGTACATGGCGGAGAACGCGCTCTGGCTGATCCGCCAGTCTGGCCCGCAGGCCAGGGTGGTCATCTGGACCCATAACTTCCACGCGGCGGACCAGCACTCGCCCTGGCGCTCGATGGGCTCGTACCTGCGTGAGGCGCTGGGGCAGGAGCTGGTGCTGGTAGGCTTCTCGCTGTACGAGGGCAGCTTCAATGCGGACAATCCGCTGACCGGCGAGCGCGGGCCGCAGCGGCTGCCGCCCGCCCGCGCAGGCAGCTACGAGCACGTTTTCCACCGCGCCGGGCTGCCCCGCCTAATGCTGGACCTGCGCAGGCTGGAGGGCGCGCCGGAGGAAATGGCGCGCTGGCTCAGGGGTCCACAGCGCTTCCGGTCGATCGGCACGCTCTTCCGGCCGGACCGGTCGTACGTCTACGAGTCGCCGCTGAGCTCCGAGTACGATGTCGTCATCCACTTCGAGCATAGCACGCCGACTACGCTGCTGCCGTTCCGGTTCCCGGGATCCTGACGGCACGCCCCTGCGATTTCTGGCGCGCGGGTCCCCCTCGGCCTACGTTGCGACCACATCATTAGCCCGATCCGCCCCCTGCCCGCACCCCGCGGCGGTGGCTGTGCGCCGGAGGTGGAAGGTGCCAGCCGTGACAATGGAGACCCGGGAGCAGCTTACCAGCATCACTCGCGGCGCAGTCCCAATTAGAAGCTCGGGAACGGGATCGGGATCGGGATCGGGATCGACAACAGAGTCGGGATCAGGATCGGGGACGAACCAGGACGAACCAAGGTGTTCTACGAGGCGGCGGGAGCAACAGAAACGGAGGTTAGAGCCATGGCGGCGAGGAGCATTACGCGACGCGACTTCGTGGGCGACATGGCGCGGGCGGCGGTGGCGTTCACGATCGTGCCGCGGCACGTGCTGGGGCGCGGCTACCGCGCGCCCAGCGATCTGCTGCGCATCGCCTGCATCGGGGTGGGCGGGAGGGGGCGGGACAACGTGAAAGGGGTGAGCGGCGAGGTCCTGTACGCGCTGTGCGACGTGGACCTGAACCGGGCGGAGGAAATGTTCCGGAGCTATCCCAAGGCGAAGCGGTATCGGGATTTCCGGGAGCTGTTGGAGCGGGAGGAGGACCACATCGATGCCGTGGTCATCTCGACGCCGGACCACACGCATGCGGCGGCGGCGAGCCTGGCGATGAAGATGCGGAAGCACGTTTACTGCGAGAAGCCGCTGGCGCGGACGCTGGGCGAGGTACGGGCGCTGGTGGAGGGAGCGCGGCGCTACAAGGTGGCCACGCAGATGGGGAACCAGGGTCACGCGGGCGCTGGGACGCGGCAGCTCCGGGAGTATGTCGAGGCGGGCGCCATCGGCACGGTGCGCGAGATCCACTACTGGACGAACCGGCCGATCTGGCCGCAGGCGCTGGAGCGGCCGCTCGAGGCGTACAACGTGCCGCCCTACCTGGACTGGGACCTCTGGCTGGGGCCCGCACCCGTGCGGCCATACGCGCCGGCGTACGCGCCGTTCCGCTGGCGCGGGTGGTGGGATTTCGGGACCGGGGCGCTGGGCGACATTGCGCCCCACGCCATGGACGCGGCGTTCTGGACGCTGGGACTGCGCTACCCGAGCCGCATCGAGGTGGAGACGACGAAGCTCTTCCCGGAGACGGCGCCCCGCATCTCGCGGCTGACCTTCGAGTTCCCGGAGCGCAGTGGGCGTTCGGCGGTGCGGCTGGTTTGGCGGGACGGGGAGCTCATGCCCCCGCGGCCGGCGGGGCTGCCGCCGGAGCAGGCGTGGCCGTACAGCGACGTGGGGAGTCAGGTCTGGACGGGTAGCGACGGCGCACTGATCGCCGACGCCTACGGCGACAAGCTGCTGCTGCTGAACGAGGCGCGCGACAAGGAGCTCAAGGCGAACCCGCCGCCGGAGAAGTACCCGCGCTCACCTGGCGTCTATGCGGAGTGGATCGCGGCCTGCAAGGGCGGCGCGCCTGCGGGGTCGAGCTTCCCGGATCACGCCGGCCCGCTCACCGAGCTGGTGCTGCTGGGCACCATCGCGGTGCGCATGGGGCAGACGCTGGAGCTCGATCCCGTGACCGGGCGCGTCACCAACGTGGCGGTGCCGGAGGAGTACGTCCGCCCCGTATTCCGCGAGGGCTGGAGGCTTTACACCTAGCTGTTGCCAGGGGGCTGGGGCTAGATGGCTGGGGCTTGGGGCTAGCGCAACGGGTCTGGAATCTGGATCAGGTTTGGGCTTGCCACTTGTCGAGAGCCGAGAGCGTGCGCGGCTACGCCTGATCGGCGGCGGGCAGCTCGGGGTGTTGCCCCAGCGCACGCCGGGTCACGCCTTCAAACTGATCGATGCGCACGTCTCCATCCGGGAAGCGGGCAATAAGCTCCAGCTTGCCTCCCAGGGCCTCCACCAGGTCGCACAGCGTGCTTACGTGTACGTCCAGGCGACGCTCCATGGCCGAGACATTCGACTGCCGCAGGCCCAGCCGACGCGCAAGCTCTTCCTGCGTCACTCCGCGAGACGCGCGAAGCTGAGGCAAGGCCATATCCGCAAGGAGCACTCGCGCCTGGCGCTCTGCCCGGTCCTGAATTTTCCGGGGCAGCTTCGCCCGCAGCTCGCTGTACTTCCTAGCCATCGATCAGACCCGCTCCTCGCAGTTCTTCGAGATGCTCGTCGTACAACCGATCAGCCCGAGGAACAATGGAATCGTACCAGCGGTCCTGTCCCGTTTTCCGGCCGCCAACCAGCAGTATGGCGGTGCGGTGGGGATCGAACGCGTACAGCACCCGATACGGCTCGCCCGCGTGCTGGATCCGCAGTTCGCGCATCGCCGGGTGACGTGATCCTGCGACCCCAGAACTGTAGGGATACGGAAGCTGCGGCCCCAGCTCCTCAAGCAGTCGGACTATCCTATCGACAGCGCCTTGCTCAATCGCGCTGAGTGTTGCCCACCAGGCACCGAACTCATCGGTGTATTCCACCTCCCAGGGCACCTCATCATACTCCTGCTGATATATTCTGTCAACTGAATGGGCTGGCCTGCCAGGGATCCGCAGCTGGGCGGCAACGTGCGGGATCAATGGCCGCTGGAGCGGGGCGAAGGGATAGGTGAAGGGGGCAAGGCAAGAAGCCTGCGCCGCCGATTGACCGGTGCCGCTCTGGAGATCAGGGACGTGCCGCGGCGCCGGCCGGACAGGTAAGTGCTACCCCGCCGCGAGCTCCGCGTCCGCTGCGGCGAGGGCGGGTGCGGGCGCGCGGGCGGCCTCGCGGAAGAAGAAGGCGAAGAGCACGAGCACGGCGGCCGCGCCGGTGGCCGGTACCAGCCAGATGGCGTTCCAGTCGTGGGCCGGGCCGGTGGTGTAGGCCTGGACGACACGGCCGGATACGATGGCGCCAATGAAGTAGCCGAGGCCCATGGTCACGAAGGCCAGGAAGCCCTGGGCCGCGGCGCGGATCTTCACGCTGGCCTGCTGGTCCACGTAGATCTGGCCGGTGACGAAGAAGAAGTCGTAGCAGATGCCGTGAAGCAGGATCCCGCCGTAGAGCATCCAGACCAGCGCGCCCGGGTCGCCGAAGGCGAAGAGGAGGTAGCGCAGGGCCCAGGCGGCCATGCCGATGAGCAGCAGCCTCTTCACCCCCAGGCGCAGCAGGAACCAGGGCATGAGCAGCATGAAGAAGATCTCGGACATCTGCCCCATGGTCTGCTTGCTGGCGGGCTCGGGGAGCCCGATCTCGTTCAGGAAGAGGTTGGTGAAGGTGTAGTAGAACTGGAGCGGGATGCAGATCAGGAAGGAGCCCACGAGGAAGATGGCGAAGGAGCGGTCCCTCGTGAGCGAGAGGGCCTCGAGCCCCAGCACGTCGCGGGCGCTGATGGGCTTGCCGGCGTCGGGCGGCGGGGTGTGGGGCAGTGCCAGCGAGTAGAGGGCGAGGACCAGGGAAGCGGCGGCGGCAATGCGCATGGGCACAGCCGTGTCCTCGAGCGCCAGTCGTCCCACCAGGATCCCTGCCACGATCCAGCCAATGGTGCCCAGCACGCGCACGCGCGGGAACTCCCTGGCCGGGCTCTCCATGTTGTGGAAGGAGATGGAGTTGGTGAGCGCCGTCGTGGGGATGTAGCAGAGCGCGTAGGCGATGAGCACCGGGTAGAAGAGGCGGAACTCCTGCATGAGCGACGCCGCATAGAGGATCGCGCCGCCGACCAGGTGGAGCGCGGCGATCATCTTCTCGGTGGCGAAGAAGCGGTCCGCGACCATGCCCACGAAGAAGGGGGAGATCATGGCGGCAATGGCCATGGTGCCGTATGCCAGGCCGATCTGGGTGCCGTCGAAGCGGAGCGTCTGGCCGAGGTAGGTGCCGAGGGTGACGAACCAGGCGCCCCAGATGAAGTACTGCAGGAACATCATGGTGGAGAGGCGGAAGCGCACGCTGCCCATGCTATTTTCTCCGGTTGTTGGGGCTTCCTTGCATCGGCACCTGAACGCTGCCGTTCACGTCTGCCACGATCCTCCGCTCTTCGGGCCCGGGACTCGGGATCGGGCTCCGCGGCGGCTGTGCCGCCGCTGGGCTAAGGCTCGGGCTCGGGCTCGGGTTCAGGCTCCAGTCACCCGGCAGGCTTCTCGGCGCCGCCGAGCGGGCGGATCTTGATGTTGCGGTAGGCGACCCAGTCGCCGTGGTCCTGGAGCGCGATGCGGCCGCGCCGCGCCTGGCCGTAGCCGGGCATCTGGTTGAACTTGCTGGCGCGGACGCGCGCCCACCAGTCGTGGCTGCCCAGCTCGTACTCGACCAGCTTGACGCCGTTCAGCCAGTGCTCGACGTGGCTGCCGTGGACGACGATGCGCACGGCGTTCCACTCGCCGACCGGGCGGGTGGCATCGCGGACGGGGGCGTAGATTCCGTAG
The DNA here is from genome assembly GCA_016209965.1 of Gemmatimonadota bacterium. NCBI lineage: Bacteria > Pseudomonadati > Gemmatimonadota > Gemmatimonadota bacterium. Next base: position 6,072 of record JACQVE010000102.1, read on the forward strand.
TTCGAGCCCGCCGAGGTCCTGGGGTCGAGCCCGTCGCGGTGCCCGGCGTTGTCCAGCACCTGCATCTCGGGGCCGCTCTCGTAGACCTCGCGCTCCGGCTCGTCCACCACACGGAAGAAGATGCCGCTGTTGCCGCCAGGCGAGATCTTCCACTCGAGCGCCAGCTCGAAGTCCCCGAACTCGTCGACTGTGACGATGTCGCCGGCCGGCGCCACGCGGGTGAGCGCGCCGTCCACGACCTGCCAGCCGGCGGGCATATCGGTGCGGCCGCGGGCGCGCCAGCCGGCGGTGGTGCGGCCGTCGAAGAGGAGGCGCCAGCCGGCCGCGCGCTCCTCGGCAGTGAGCGTATTGGGCGCCATCGCGCTGGCTGCGGATTCCTGTTCCATGCGGTTGGCGGGGCCGCAGGCGGCGGCGAGCGCGGTGAGCATGGTCAGACCGAGGGAAGCTACGACGGGCGGCCGGGTGCGTCCATGCACACCGGCGGGGACAGGAGGTCCCTCGACTGCGCAGCCTGCGGCCGCTCCGCTCGGGATGACAGGAGAAACGAAGGTCGGCGGAGGCGCGCTCCGCTCACGATGACAGAAGAGGATCATAGCTCCAGCCCTTTCAGGTACGCGTAGCTCGCCCGGATGCTGGCGAAGGGGTCAGGCGGCTCGTCGTGCTCGACAAAGTAGTGACGGAAGCCGGCCTGGCCGGCGGCGCGAAGGATGGCTCGGAAGTCGAGGACCCCGCGGCCCACGTCCACCATGCGCCCGGCGGCGTCCATGTCCTTGAGGTGCGCGGAGTGGAAGCGGCCCGGGAAGCGGGCAATGTAGTCGAGCGGCCGGCCTCCGCCCCTGCTGAGCCAGAAGACGTCCATCTGGTGGACCACGTTCGCGGGCTCCGTCTCGGCCAGGAAGACGTCGTAGGGCACGGCGCCCTGCATGGGCGCAAGCTCGTAGTCGTGGTTGTGGTAGCCCAGGCGCAAGCCTGCCTCACGCGCGCGCTCGCCGGCGCGGTTGAACCAGGCGGCCAGCCGGCGGTAGCCGTCCAGGTCGCGGCGCTCCGCTTCGGGCAGCCAGGCGACGATCAGGTAGCGGTGCCCCATGACG
>JACQVE010000103.1 GCA_016209965.1 Gemmatimonadota bacterium
CGGTTACCGCGTGGACGAGCTGAGCTTCAGCTTTTCCGCCTGGCCTGGCCGGTTCGGGCTTCCGGCCGTGGGCCTCCTGTACCTGGCCGGGATCATGGCAGCAACCGTGCTTCTCCTGGGCGGCCGCGGCGCGGCGGCCTTGGTTCCGCTGGGCGCTCTCGTCCCGGCACTCCTCCTGGCTGCCATCCTGGGGCGATACTTCATTGCCCGGCTGCCCTGGGGGCGGATCCGGACGGCTAACTGGCTGATCTACCGGCCGGGCTCGAGGCCGCGTTACCTGGTCATGGCGCACCGGGACAGCAAGGCCCAGCCCGTCTCCCTCTGGGTGCGAGCCGCCGTCACTCTTGCCGCGGCATTGGCTGCCGCGGCCCTCTTCCTTTCCGCACTGCTCACGGTGATCGACCCGGCCTGGGGCCGCAGCCCCGTAACCCTCGGCGCAGCCGGGATGGGCGCGCTCGCCGCGCTGGGGATGCTCCTGAGCTGGGCAGGGAACAGCTCGCCTGGCGCACTCGATAATGCGTCCGGCCTGGCTGCGCTCCTGGGGCTGGCCCGCCGGGAGCGGGCGCACGGTGACACCGGCTTCCTCATCACGGACGGTGAGGAGCTGGGGCTGGCGGGGGCGCGGGCACTGGCCGGCCGGCTGCCCCCCGTCTTCGGCGTGCTCAACCTGGACGGCCTGGATGACGCGGGGGACTTTGCCATCATCGAGAGGTACGGCTGGCCGCGGCGCGGACTGGCGCCCCATCTGAGCGCAGCCCTGCTCGAGGCCGCCGCCAGCCTGGGCCTGCCCGCCGCGCGCCGGCCGCTCCCCGTCGGCATCCTGGTGGACCATATCCCGCTCATGGACGCGGGAACCGCGGCCGTGACGATCATGCGCGGCTCCGCCCGCTCGCTGCGCCGCGTGCACCGCCCGGCAGACCGCGCCGAGCGCATGAGCGGCGCCGGCGCGGCCGCAGCCGTGGCGCTGGTGGCCGCCGCCCTGCAGCTCCTGCGCGAGCAGCGCTCGGTGGCTTGACCGCCGATCCCAGAGCCCTGCGGCCGCGATTGCCACCCCACCTGCTCCCGGCTAGTCTGACCGATATGGACGGCGCCCGTTGCCTGGTGGTCGTCGGCGCCCAGTGGGGCGACGAGGGGAAGGGGAAAATCGTCGATGTGCTGGCGGCCCAGGCCGACATCGTCGCCCGCTATCAGGGCGGCCCGAACGCCGGCCACACGGTGCACGTGGGTGGCGAGGAGTTCGTCCTGCACCAGATCCCGTCCGGCATCCTGCACCCCTCGCAGCGCTGCCTCCTCGGCAACGGCGTGGTGCTCGACCCCGAGCAGTTCTTCCTCGAGCTGGACACGCTCGAAGCGCGCGGCATCGCCGCCGAGACCCGCGTCGGGGTCAGCGCGCGCGCCCATCTGCTGCTCGACTACCACAAGCGCCTGGACCAGGCCAGTGAGCAGCGGCTGGGCGCGGGGCGGCTGGGCACGACAGGGAAGGGGATCGGCCCGGCCTACGAGGACAAGATGGCGCGCCGCGGCGTGCGCGTGGGCGACCTGCGCTACCTCGGCCGCGCCCAGGACCTGGTGCGCTCCGCGGCCGAGCGGGCCAACGAACGCCTGATCGCCGGCGGCGCCGAGCCCCTCGAAACCTGGCGCATCGTCGAGAACGTGCTGGCCGCGCGCACCCGGCTGCTGCCGCGCATTACCGACACTGGCCGCGAGATCGCCAGCGCGCTGGCCCGCGGCGCCCGCATCCTGCTCGAGGGCGCACAGGGCGCGCTCCTGGACATCGATCACGGCACCTATCCCTTCGTTACCTCGTCCACCACCACTGCGGCCGGCGCCGCCACCGGCGTGGGCATCGGGCCCACCTCCATCGACGCCGTGCTCGGCGTGGTCAAGGCGTACACCACGCGCGTGGGCAGCGGACCCATGCCTACCGAGCTGCCACCCGAGCTGGGCGACCAATTGCGCGAGCTCGGCGGCGAGTACGGCGCCACCACCGGCCGCCCCCGGCGCTGCGGCTGGTTCGATGCCGTCCTCGTCCGCTACGCCGCCCGCGTCAACGGCCTGACCGGTCTGGCCTTGACCAAGCTGGACGTGCTCGATTCGCTCGACGAGATCCGCATTGCTGCCGCCTACCAGGCGGGCGGCACTACGCTCGAGGACTTCCCCGATGACCTGGCCGTGCTCGGCCAGGTCGAGCCCGTCTACGAGACGCTGCCCGGCTGGCGTACGCCGACCGGCGAGGCGCGCTCGCCCGCCCACCTGCCCGAAGGCGCCCACCACTACCTGCGCCGCATGGAAGAGCTGACCGGCGTCCCCATCCGCCTGGTTTCCGTCGGCACCGGCCGCGAGCAGATAATCCGCTTCCCTTGAGCAAGGCGCAGAAATCGGATAAATTATTGGGCTACGGTTTTTCGAGTGCCAGGCCGGTCGGGACATGTTCGACGAGCTATCGGGATTGCTCGATCAGTTCCGCCAGATGCAGAAGTTGATGCGGCAGATGCGAGGCGTGAAGGTCGGCCGCAGCGGCGCCATACGGCGCGTGCCGGGGCTGTTCTAGCACGTGACGAAAACCTGAAGGGGAAGACTCGAACGCCATGCCCGTTAGGATCCGACTCCGGCGAGTGGGCCGGAAGAAGCAGCCCAGCTATCGCATTGTCGTAGCCGAGGCCAAAACGCCACGGGACAGTGCCTATCTGGACACGGTGGGGTTCTACAACCCCCGCACGCAGCCGGCCGAGCTGCGGGTCGACCTCTCCAAGGTGGATTACTGGGTCGGCCGCGGCGCCGAGCTCACTGAAACGGCCGCCTCGCTGGTCAGGAAGGCGCGCCGGACCCCCGGCTTCGCTACGGCTGCGGTCGGGCCCCCGGTAGTGGCCGCCGAGCCGGAAGCTGCAGCCGTGGAGGCGGCGGCGCAGGTGGTTGCCGCCGCCGAGGTGGCACTCGAGGCCGAGGCGGCGCCGGCAGCGGTGGAGGCCGCGGTCGGGCCGGTCGCGCCCGAGGCAGAGGCCAAGCCGGCCAGGAAGGCAAAGCCGAAGGCGCCGGCGAAGCCGAAAGCTGCTGCCCCACGACGGGCTGCGGCGGGTGCCAGGGCCGAGGCCAAGCCGAAGGCGGCGCCCAAGCCCAGGGCCGCGGCCAGGGCAAAGGCGGAGCCCGAAGCCCAGGCGGCGGCCAAGCCCAAGGGGGGCGCGGGGGGTGGCCGGCGCAAGGCTGCGGAGCCAGAGGCCGGCGGCGGGGACGAGGCTTCGGAGTCGTAGGGTGATGGCGGGCCGCGGCGATCGGGAGAGCCCGCCCGTTCCGCGGCACCTGGTGGTAGGTCACATTTCGAAGCCGCACGGCACCAGGGGCGAGGTGTTTGTGTGGCCTCTGACCGACCGACCGGCCGGCGTGTACTCGCCGGGGCACCAGCTCATGCTGGGGACCACGGAAGGCGAGCTGCCGCCCGACGCGACCGTGCTCGAGGTGCAGTCCACGCGTCCGTTCAAACGGGGGCTGCTGGTGAAGTTCCAGGGGATCGAGGGGCGGACGGAGGCGGAGCGGCTGGCGCAGCGCTATTTGCTGGCGCCGCTCGAATCGCTCGAGCCGCTCGAGGAGGGTGAGCTCTTCTACCACCAGCTCCTGGGGCTCGAGGTGGTTACGGCGGAGGGGGAGGTGGTGGGCCGCGTACGCGAGGTCTTCGATACCGAGCCGACGCACCTGCTGGAAGTGCGAGCTGCGGATGGGAAGACGCACCTCATCCCCTTCGCCGAGCAGATCGTGCGCAAGATCGACCTGGCCGCTGGCCGGCTGACGGTCAAGCCGCCGCCGGGGCTGCTCGAGCTGTAGTCGCGGGCGTAGCTGGCCCAGCGGCTGCGGGCGCGGGGGCGGGGCGGCGGGTGTGGAGGTTGGTGCGAGATGCGGATCAACTTCCTGACCATCTTCCCGGAGTTCTTCGGGGTGCCGCTCTCGCTCAGCATCCCCGGGCGCGCAGCCGCAGCGGCTCTGGTCAGCTACCGGGTGCTGGACCTGCGCAACTTCGCCACCGACCGACACCGCACGGTCGATGACTACGCGTACGGCGGTGGCGCGGGCATGGTGATGAAGCCGGAGCCGTTCTTTGACGCCGTGGACGCGCTGGATCCCACCGGCCCGATTGTGCTGCTCTCGGCACGCGGCCGGCCGTTCCGCCACGGGGACGCCGTCCGCTTCGCAGTGGCGCCGGAGCTGACGCTGCTCTGCGGCCACTACAAGGACGTGGACCAGCGCGTGGCCGATCACCTGGCGACGGAGGAGCTGTCGCTGGGCGACTTCGTGCTCAGCGGCGGCGAGATCGCCGCACTGGCCGTAGCCGATGCCGTGGTCCGGCTGCTGCCGGGCGCACTGGGTACGCACGAGTCGGCGGCGACCGACTCGTTTTACGAGGAGGGCCTGCTCAGTCCGCCCTCCTACACCCGCCCCGCCGAGTATCGCGGGCACCGCGTCCCCGAGGTGCTGCTCTCGGGCGATCACGCGCAGATCGAGGCGTGGCGGCGCGAGCAGGCGGAGCGGCTGACGCGTGAGCGTCGCCCCGAGCTGTGGCAACAGGGCATGCGCACGCACGACGAGGGATTGAACCACTAAGTGGTCGAGTTCGTAAGTGCGGCCGTGTTTGCGGATTCGACCACTAAGGCGGGCTACACCCGGACCAACACGTCAGGAGACGTTATGGATACTTTACAGCAGGTCCAGCGGGAGCAGCTTCGGGACGACCTCCCGGCTTTCGACCCGGGCGACACGATCCGCGTGAACGTGCGCGTGCGCGAGGGCGAGAAGGAGCGGCTGCAGGCGTTCGAGGGCGTGTGCATAGCCCGCAAGGGCGGCGGCGTGAGCGAGACGTTCACGGTGCGCAAGGTTTCGGGCGGCGTCGGCGTCGAGCGCATCTTCCCCATCCACTCCCCCTCGATCGACTCGATCAAGGTCGTGCGCCAGGGGCGCGTGCGCCGCGCCAAGCTCTACTACCTGCGACGCCTGCGCGGCAAGGCCGCGCGCATCCGGGAGAAGGGGCAAGCCTGAAGCCGGCTGCACTATGGCGCGCGGACGGCGGGCCACGCGCGCGGCCGGGCGTCGCCTGGCGGCACGGCGCCGCGCCGAACGGCGCCGGCTCGCTCGGCTGCTGGCGCTGGAAAAGGAGTTGTGGGGCCGCGGCCTGCGCCTGGTCGCCGGCGTCGACGAGACCGGCCGCGGGCCGCTCGCCGGCCCCGTGCTCGCCGCCGCCGTGATCCTGCCGCCAGGTCTCGCCATTCCCGGCGTGGACGACTCGAAACGGCTGCTCGCGCCGTTGCGCGTGCGGCTCGATGGCGAGATCCGGCAGCGCGCCCTGGGCATCGGCATCGGCGCCGCCAGCGCCCGCGAAATCGACCGACTGAACATCCTGCGGGCCTCCCACCTGGCCATGCAGCGCGCACTCCGGCGCCTGCCCGTCCGGCCGCAGCATGTCATCGTGGATGGCCCTCCAATACCGGGCCTCGAGTGGGAGCACACGGCGGTGATCGACGGTGACCGGCGCGTGCACAGCGTCGCTTGCGCATCCATTGTGGCCAAGGTCCTGCGCGACCACCTGATGCACCTGCTCAGCGCGCGCTATCCGGACTACGGCTGGGAGCACAACGCAGGGTATGCCACGGCGGACCACCGCGCCGCACTCGCCCGGCTCGGTCCCACGCCGCACCACCGCCGCTCGTTCGGCTCGGCGCAGCTCGTGCTGCAGCTCTAGCGGCGCTTTCCCGGAGGGCCGACTTGCATACTGAACACCTTCAGAACGTGCGGCTCGGTTGGGTCGCCGCGGGATGGCTCGTCTCGGCCGCCGCCGCGTCCCTTATCGCCCTCGCCTTTGCCGGGCTCGGCCTGCTGCGCGGAGACGGCGGCACGGACAGCCTTTGGCTGCTGGCCGCGGTCACGCTCGGCTTCGGCGTGGGCGGGTTCTTCACCGGGTTCCGCGCCATCGAGGCGCCCATCCTGCACGGCGTCGCCATCGGCCTGGCCTCGCTGGTCGCGTGGTTCCTGCTGAACCTGGCCGTGAGCGGCGTGTTCCGCGTCCTCGAGTGGCAGCGCCTCAGTCCCACGCTGACGGCGGGACTGCTGCTGCTCCAGATGGGTGCCGCCGTGGCGGGTGCAGAGGTCGGCCACCGCATCGCCCAGCACGGCGGGAAACTCGATCTCAGGGAAACGGAAGGGGAGTGAGGCGATCCAACAGCGGTTGAAGCCGCGGCGGTTTTCGGCTAACTTTCGGAATCGGGGCCGGTAGCTCAGTTGGCAGAGCAGGGGCCTTTTAAGCCCATGGTCCTGGGTTCGAGTCCCAGCCGGCCCATTCGTCCACATCCGGTTGCATCAAGTTGTTACACGACGGCACCGGCGGATAGGTCAATGGGTCAGAAACACAAGATCTTGGGTCACTGGATCGGGTGAGGTCTAATATGTGGCGAGTCGCACGGGCGCCGGCAGCGCCGATAGCGCCGATAGCCGCCCCTTGCCCGGTGGGGGGCTTACACCCTATATTCAGTTTTCGTACACACCTGGGAAGGAGTCAAAGGTGAAAACGGGCACTGGTCACGAGAGTGGACCGGGAAGAAAAGCAGGGGCTCGACCGGGACGCCCGCGCCGCCAGGGGACGCGGCGTCGGAAGCAGCTTGTCGTCGATGTGGTGCTGCTCGAGCAGGCGATGGCGGTCACGGGCTGCAACCAGTCGGACACCGTGAACCGAGCGCTCGCCCAGCTGACAGAGAACGCCGCGGTTCTCGAGGGCTTCGAGCGGATGCGGGGGGCCTTCCCCGGTCACCCGGACCACAACGAGGCGGCCTAATCACGGCTGTGGGCTCAGCTGGTCCATGCCTCGGTACGTCTTGGACACGCAGCACTTCATCGATGTGCTTAAGGATCGGCCCGCTGCGGCCGAAGTGCTGACGTTCTTGCGGGCCTTCGTGGCCGTGGTCGATTTCCATGCGGTCGTGGGCGCCGAATTGCTCATGGGCGCCCGTTCTCGCGGCGAGCCCGCCGCGATTCGGAAGCGGTTCATCGACCCGTTCAAGCCGCAACGCGTGATCGTTCCTGACCTAGCGGACCTGCTAGCCGCAGGCGACGCCATCCGGAGGATGTCCGAGCAACGGGGCGTCCATCCTGAACTCGAGCGCCGCAACTTCTGGAACGATGTGATGATCGCCGTCTCGTGCCGGCGGCGCGGCGTCGTCTTGCTGACCCGGGATCCCGATCACGCGCGAATCGCGCCCGTTGTTGGCCACACGTACAGCGCCACGTTTCTGACGAGTCCCTGACCGCGTCCCGTCACACGAAGTTCCTAACTGAGTTCCAAAACCCACTAGCGCCAGCCAGCGCCCACCAGCGCTCCGATGCCGTAAGTTGTTGATTTTCTTGGTCAACCGTCGCCGGGCCGGCGCCCGGATCGCGCCTTTTAAGCCCATGGTCCTGGGTTCGAGTCCCAGCCGGCCCATCCCCCACGTTCAGCTCTCCGCCTCGCCGCTAGCTCCTCGGTCTCCCGGATCAGCGTCTCCGCAGATTCAGGGCGCGTTTCGAACGAGAGCCGGCCGGCCTCGAGGGCCGCCAGATCCACCAGGTCGCCGATCAGGTCGCCCAGCCACCAGGCCCGCCACGTCTCGCCAAAGCGCGCATCCGCCACCATCCCCGCCAACCACAAACTGCCTACGATCTCGTCGTCCTGCGGATTGTCAGATTCCCAGACAGTGGCTGGATTCTTGGCAGATGGCCGCAAAAGACCGGGGATACGCGCAGAAGTTGCTCGCCGCGCCGGGCGGGTGTCAAGAAGCTGCACGCTGCATGGGAGTGGAGCGCGGCTGGGCCTTAGCAGCCAACCTTTGTGTTAGCAACGAGTTTCGGGCTTCCGCCCGTTCCGGTACGGGTTTCGCCTGGGTACGCAGAGGCTAAGTGGTCGAGTTCGTAAGTACGGCCGAATGCGGCCGTCCTTGCGGATTCGACCACTAAGGGGGCTCTGGACTTTTTCGGCGAGGCAGGGAATGGCAGCGGCGACGCAGGCTGGGGCGCAGCGGCGGCGGATTCTGCTGGTGGACGATGATCCTGCCGTGCGGGTGGTGATAGCGCAGCATCTGCGGCGGCGCGGCTATGAGGTCATGCAGGCGGAGAGTGCGGAGGAGGTGCTGCTCCGGGCGAACCGGGAAAGCTACGACGTGGTGGTGACGGATGTGCATTTGCCGGGTCTTTCGGGGGTGGACCTGGCGCATCTGTTGTTGGCGCGGTCGCCGCTGCAGCCGATCGTGGTCATCACGGGGGACAGCGACGAGGCGCTGGCGCGGGCGGTGCTGCGGAACGGCCCGGTCGGGTATCTGCTGAAGCCCTTCGAGTTCTTCGAGCTGGACGCGGCGATTGGTCAGGCGTTGACGCGCCTCGAGTTGGCGGAGACAACGCAGGCGTTGACGCGGGGGGCGGGGCTGAGTGGCGCGGCTGGGGTAGGTGGCCGGGGCGACCGGGATTTGGGGGGAGGGTTGATTGCTCCGGCCTGGCTGCGTTTGGCGGACGAGCGTTCGGGTGCCGGCCCGGAGCACGGATTCCGGGTGGCGCAGGTTGGGGGTGCGCTGCTGTCGGCGCTTTCCGCATCACTCCCGGGGCTGGACCGCTCGAAGCTGGAAATGGCGGCTCGTGCGCACGAGGTAGGGCGACTATGGGGTCCGGCAGCGGACCGTACAGAGCTGGCCGAGCAGGGTGCGCGTTTCCTGGTGGAGCTGGGGATCGAGGTCGAGGTAGTGCAGGCCGTTCGGCACATGCACGAGCGGTGGGACGGGAGGGGCGGCCCGGACGGGCTGTCGGGTGATGCGATTCCCCTGCTGGCGCAGGTGCTGGCGGCGGCGGATGCCGTGGACCATCTGGCGGTGGCGCTGGCGGATGCAGGCGGCGACCCGGAGTCGGCGCCGCTGTCGGCGGTGGATCGGGTGCGGGCAGGGGAGGGCACCGTGCTGGGGCCCGCGATCGCGGCCGGGCTGGCGGGGGCCCGGAGCGCGATCGCAGCCATCTGGACGCTGGCGCGCTGGAGCGGATCGGGGCGGGGCACATGGTCATAGCGCTTGAAGATAACTGTGTTGCATTGTTAGCTCCTGAGCTCGGCGGCGGAGCCGCGGAGGTCCCATGGGCATCGAATCGGTGAAAGTGCTGGTGGTCGCGGAGGATGCAGAGGTGCTCCACTCCATTCAGGAGGCGTTGAGTTCGGCCCCTGCTACGGCAGGGTTCGAGGTCGAAGCCGTGCCCGACGCGGTTGCCGCGCTGGATCGCCTCCGGCGGGCGCCGGCGGATGTCTTGCTGATGGAGGAGGTACCGGGGCAGGCCGCCGGCCGGCGGCAGTCGCTAGGGGACGCGCGCTTCTACGCGCGGCTGGTGGACGCCGTAGCCGAGGCAGTTGTGGCTACGGACCTCGACTGCCGGATCACCTATTTCAACCGTTTTGCCGAGTTGATGTACGGCTGGGCAACGGCCGATGTGCTGGGGCAGAGCGCGCTCGAGATCATCCCCGCGCACATGAGCCGGGAGCATGTGAATCAGGTCATTTCCCGACTGAAAGCTGGGGAGAGCTGGTCGGGCGAGTTGCTGGTGCAGCGCCGGGATGGGAGCATCTTCCCGGCGCTGGTCACGTGGGCGCCCATCCGCGAGGACGGCGAGGTGGTGGGCACGGTTCTGGTTTCCTCGGACCTGACCGAGCGGAAGGAGCTGGAGGAGCAGGTCTCACAGGCGGAGATGATGGAGGCCGTGGGCAGACTGGCGGGCGGGATCGCGCACGACTTCAACAATCTCCTCACGACCATCAAAGGTCACGCCGACCTGCTGCTGGACGAGTTGCCGGCAGGGGCTCGTGCGGCCCAGGACCTGGAGGAGATCCGGCGTTCGGCGGATCGTGCGGCCTCGCTGACTCGCCAGCTCCTGGCATTCAGCCGGCGTCAGGTCCTGCGCCCGAAGGTGCTGGACCTGAATTCGGTGGTACGGGGGATCGAACGGATGCTGCGCCACTTCGTGGGGGAGGGCGTCGAGCTGAGCAATGCACTCGAGCCCGAGCTGTGGCGCGTGAAGGCGGATCCCGGGCAGATGGAACACGTGTTGATGAACCTGGCCGTGAATTCGCGAGACGCCATGCCCAAGGGCGGCCGGTTCGCCGTGCGCACGGCGAATGTCGAAGTAATGGCAGAGGCGGCCCCAGCGGAAGACATGGAGCCCGGCCGCTATGTCGAGCTCGCGGTCAGCGACACCGGGTCTGGCATGGACGAGGTCACCCTCTCCCACATGTTCGAGCCATTCTTCACGACCAAGGAGCACGGCAAGGGGACGGGGCTGGGCCTCTCGACGGTGTACGGCATTGTGAAGCAGAGCGGCGGCCACATTCACGTGGAAAGCCGGCCTGGCCAGGGCACGACGTTCCACATTTATTTGCCGCAGGTCGAGGAGGCGGCGGAGCCGGCGCAGGCCGCGAGTGAGCTGGTGGGGAGTGCCCAGGGCCTCGAGACCGTGCTGGTGGTCGAGGACGAGGAGGCGGTGCGCGGGCTGGTGCGCAAGGTCCTGATGAAGCGCGGTTACCTCGTGCTCGAGGCGCGCAGCGAGACGGAGGCGCTGCGCACGGCTTCCCAGTACGCAGGTCCCATCCACCTCCTGTTGACCGATGTCGTCATGCCCACCATCAGCGGGCCGGAGCTGGCACGGCGCATTTCCGTGGTCCGGCCCGAGATTCGAGTGCTCTACACTTCCGGCTACACGGAGCACGAAATCGTGCACCGCGGAGTGTTGGAAGCGGGAATCTCGTTTCTCGAGAAGCCGTTTACGCCGGAACTGCTGGCGCGCAAGGTCCGCGAGGTACTGCAGACGCAGCAGGCAGGCTAGGGGTCGAGTTCACAGCACGGTGGAATGCCGCAGCATTCGTGAAGTCAGCTACTCGGCAGGCCGCTTCAGTCGTCGACGAACTCGCCCAGCTCGGCGGGCGTCTGGCCCTGCAGGATGGCATGGAACACCTCGCGGGCGTAAGCGTCCGGCTCCTGGTTCGGGTCCGGTCCGCGGATGTGGGCCAGCACCAGCCGCTCACCGTTGGCGCACTGCACGCCGACATAAGCGGAGGGGTACACCCCGGAGTTGCCGTCTCCGGATTCCGCCTGCTGCCGCACGCCAGCCACGCCGAGCCGCGCCTCACCGCTCGCCAGCGCCCGGTCAATGCGGTCCCAGGTCTCGTCCAGCGGAAAGCTGGTGGCCGCCAGAATCGTGGGCAGGCCGCCGATCAGCAGAGCAACGTCCAGTTCGACTTCGCCCGCCTGCCGCTGCAGTCTGGCCGTGTGCAGCACGGGGAACGGCCCGGCCAGGAAGACCGGGATGGCGGAGGAGTCCATCGGCAGCTCTGCTAGACGGCTTTTGTTGATGAAACGAAACCCGCCGACCTGGCTCGCGGGGGTGACTGCCTGCTCCGTACCCGGCGCGGAAGCCATGGTTTCATGCTTCCGCCTGATGCTGCCCCAGCCTCGTCCACCAACCTCGGAGCGGAGCTCGAGCGCCGGGCGGCGGCCGAAAGATAGTGCGCGGCCTAGACCAAATCCAGAATCCGATGGAGCAGGCGCAGGAAACGGAGGGCTTCACTAGACAATCCCCCAGGGCCGAGATCATGTCGAGCGCCGCCGGAATGAGCGAACAGGGAGGTGATCGTGCAACCGCGCGCGATGCGCGTGGGCAGCGCGCGCCGGAGCCGCAGGCTTTCCGTAAACGGGACCAGCCGGTCGTCCCGGCCGTGGGCGAGCTCCGTACGCACCGCGACAGCGGGCAGGAAGGGCGCGGGGTCGAGCAGCGGATCTTTGCGCAGTGCCGCGTCCGCGAGCTCGAATGCCAGACCGCGTGCGCGCTCCGCGGGTGCCGGGGTCGAGTCCGAGGGCGGCGCCAGGATGTCGAACAGCTCCTGCTGCCGTGGCGTCAGCCGCGCGCGCGCTTCCCGCTTGCACGCGTCCAGGGCCGGGCTCCAGGCATACACCCAGCGCCGGCCCGCCTCGAGCGCCAGCTCGTGCACGGCACCTGCGAGGTCCTCGTCGCCCTCGTGACCCCGCATGCCGGTCAGGTAGTTGCCTGCCATGATCCAGCGGCCGTAGGGATCGGGCGGCGCGAAATAACGCACGCCGTCCAGTTCGTGCTCGCCCGTGATGCCGAAGCAGAACAGGTTGTGGATGTCCGCATAGCCGCCCCACGCGGCAATCCCCCGCAGGTGCCCGGCGAGACGGGGGTCCGCCGCGGCCGCGACCAGGGCCTGGGTCGCGCCGAACGAGAAGCCGAAGAGCCCCGTGCGCCCCGCTTCGACCTCCCCTCGTTCGGCCAGCGCAAACACGGCGGCCTGGATGGTGGGCACGGTGACCGCCGGCGCCACCCGCAATGCGCGCCATTCCGGGATCTCAGGAACGAGCACCACGGCGCCACTCGTCGCGACAGCGCGCACGAACCGCTCCAGCTCCGGGTGCTGGCGGCCCTGATACGTGAGCCCGTGCAGTACGACCCAGCCGGGGAGCGGCCGGCGCGCCGAGACCGGGCGGTACAGTGTGGCCGGCAGGCTTTCCCCATTCCTGCGGTAAACGGTCTCCAGCGCCTCGACCGTGCCGGGCCGCGGCCGCAAATACTGCCGTAAGAAGCGAAGCGTAGAACCCATCTCGTCCCCAACCTAGGGCAGCCGCATGGTTGTCGGCCAGCCTTGCGCCGTGCCCCGGGGCGGGTCCATCATCGGACCATGCGGAGCCCCCTCGACTGTCGATCAGTGGAACGCCACACCGGCCGGCGCCAGTTCCTGAAGCAGCTCAGCGGCGGTGCAGCGGCCATCCTCGCCTGGCCCCGGTCGCAGGAGCCGCTGCCCGTGCCGCCGCCGGTCCGCGGGTCCACGGCAGGGGAGCAGTTCTGGAGGCTCGTCCGCGAGGCCTTTCTCATCCCCCGCGACCGCATCTACCTGAACGTCGGGACCCTGGGGCCGCAGCCGCGCACTGTCGTGGAGGCCGTGGAGCAGCACGCGCGCCGGGTCGCCATGACGCTGCCACCCGGCGTGGCGTGGGACCGGCTGAAGGAGCGACTCGGCCACTTCGTGAACTGCGATCCCGCCGGGCTCGTCTTCCCGCGCAACACGACGGAAGGTATGAGCTTCGTGGCCCAGGGGCTCGAGCTCAGGGCTGGCGACGAGGTGGTGACGACGGATCACGAGCACGTAGGCGGCCTGAGCTGCTGGCAGCTCCTCGCCGCGCGGCGGGGCGTCCGACTGCGCCAGCTCTCGCTCCCCGTGCCCCCCGCGAGTGCCGCGGAAGTGCTCGAGCGGATCGAGGCTGCGCTGACCCGGCGCACCCGCGTCGTGTCCGTGTCCCACCTCACGTTCACGACCGGGCTGGTGTTGCCGGTAGGGGAGATCGTGCAGCTTTGCCGGAGCAAAGGCATCGTCTCCGTCATAGACGGCGCCCACCCGCCCGGGCTGATCCCCGTCGACCTGGAGCGCATGGACCCGGACTTCTACGCGTCCTCGCCGCATAAATGGCTGCTCGCGCCCCAGGGTACGGGGTTCCTCTACATCCGGGAGGACTGGCGGGAGCGGCTCTGGCCCACCATCGCCTCGGAGGGCTGGAACGACCGGCGGCTGGGCGCGCAGCGCTTCAATCACCTGGGCACCATGGACGAGTCGCGGCTGGCCGGGCTCGAGGCCGCTCTCGAGTTCCAGGAGACGATCGGGCCGGAGCTCATCCAGGCGCGCATCCGCGAACTGCGGCAGCATCTCGCGCAGCAGCTCGTGGGGCTGCCACGCCTGCAGGTTGTCTCGCCGGCGGACGGGGACCTCGTCGCCGGGATGGTTTCCTTTGCCGTGCAGGGCGTGACCGCCCTGGAGCTGCAGCGCCGGCTGGCGGAGCTGGGGAACATCAGGACGCGGGTGATCGGCGAATATGACTACGGCTGGATGCGCCTTTCCCCGCATATCTACAACTCGCCGCAGGAGTTGGATCGGGTCATCTCCTTGCTGCAGCAACTGGTATGAGGGGCGCATCTCGGTGGGTCCGCCTCGGCGGCGTGCTCCTCGGCACCGGCATGGCGGCCGCCGGCCTCACCTCTGCGGCGCAGGCCCAGGGCAGCCGCCTCCCCCGCTGGTCCGTCGCGCTCGAGCTCGGGGCGCAGCTTCCGGCCACCATCTATGACGAGCGGATCACTGCGCGCCTGGACGCGGACTCGGTCGTCCTCAGCACCCGCTACACCGAGCGCGCCGAGCTGGCGCCTGCGGGTCGCCTGTCCTTCCGCTACCGGCCGGAGTCGCTGTTCGGCAGCTTCGTGACCTATCAGCAGATGAGCGCACAGACACGGGCGCACTTCGCCGGCGGGCAGGAGGCGCCCCAGGTGATCGAGCGCGCCGTCAGCATGTGGTCGCTCGAAGCGGGACTGGTAGTGCAGCTCGGCAGGTGGGCCAGGGGAAACGGCGTGGTCGAGTACGTGGTGGCGCCCGCGCTCGTGCACCAGCGGATTGATCTCTCGGGCGGGCACCGCGACGCCTTTGCGCGCGCTGCCGGCGCTCCGGACACCCAACGCCTCGACTGGACCGAACGGGAATGGTTTGCCTGGGGCGTGGCGCTGGGCGTCGGCGCCCGGGTACCGGTCGGGCGCAGGCTGCTGCTCCGCTTTGCCATCCACGACCAGGTCGTGCCCGTCGCTACCTCGCAGCTCGAAGCGCAGGAGCGCGCGGACGTGCGCCGCCTGACCGGCCGCGCGCCGGTCTTCCTGTATCGCGCCTTTACCGCCCACTACCCGAGCTTGCGCGCCGGCGTCGAGTACGTCTTCGACTGGGTCAGGCCGCGGCCGCCGCCCACGGCGGCGCTGCCACAGTCCCCGCCGCGGACTTCGCCATCGGGCGAAGCGCTGGCAGCGGCCAGGCTGGCACTCGAGGGCGACACCGCGGCCGCGCTGGCGGCGCTGCGATCGCGCGTCGCGGCAGCGCCGGACGACGCCTCTGCCTGGCGTGAGCTCGCGCTCCTGCTCGCCGTACAGGCCGAGGGCTCCCCTGCCGGGCGCGACGAGGCGTGGCAAGCGCTGCAGCGCGCGCTGCGCGGCAACCCCGGCGACGAGGAGGTGCTCGCGGCGTATGGCCGGGTCCGCGAACTCCTGCGGCGTGCCGGCGTCGCGGCAGAGCTCGGGGCGCCGCTAGCCCTTTCCGGAGTGAGCGCTCGAGGGGATGCGGCGGGCGGCCTGTCGCTAGCATGGGCCGTGCACAACCTGCGGCCGGAGGCCGGCGATAGCGGGCACTACCGCGTGCAGGTCGAAGTCGCCGACCCGAATGGCATTCCCGTGCCGCTGCGCCTGGCGCAGGCAGGCGCCGGCGAGGCTGCGAGCCTGATGCTCGAGCTCGAGCGCACGGCGCCGGCCAGGCAGCCCACGGTGCAGCGGCTCGAACTGCGGCTGGCCCGGGCGCGGCTGGGGCCGCACACGGTGCGGCTCAGGGTCATCGATCTGAACACGGGACAGGCGGCGGAGCGCGCGACCGGCTTCGAGATCCGCTAGCACCCTCCTCCCTCCCCTCCACCTGGCGCCGCAGAGGTCGCACAGAAGTTGCGCCCCGATCGCCAAACGTCGGACCAGGTTTCCCTCTTTCATGTGGCCCGACCAGGCATGCCGCCGCCCCTTTCGCCCAATACGCCAGGGCTTGGCGGCCTGCTACACGGCACGAATTCACCGAATCCGGGCGAATACCGTCAAGAGCCATAACCGGATCGGTCAGGATGGGCGCCGTCATTCGCGGCTGCCGTCACGGTGTCGTGCGTGGGCGCGCGCATCGGATCCGGCTCCGGCAGTGAGGCCCGGCGCGGCCCTGGCGGCCTGCGCGCGCCAGCACACTGCCGGTCAGTAGCGCTGCAGCTCCAGGATCGCGCTCAGGACGTCCTCCGCGTCGGGCAGGATCGCCTCCTCGAGCTGCGGCGCGTACGCCACCCAGGTGTCCAGCGAGGCGACTCGCCGGACCGGCGCGTCCAGCCACTCGAACAGCTCGCCCACTATGCGGGCGGCGATTTCGGCGCCAATCCCCCAGGAAAGCGCGTCCTCGTGCGCTATGACCACCTTGTTGGTCTTCTTTACGGACTCCGCGATGGTTGTCATGTCCAGCGGATGCAGCGAGCGCAGATCGATCACCTCGACGTCGATGCCCTGCTCCTCCGCCATTCGGGCCGCGTCCAGCGAGCGCTTCACTACCGCCCCGCAGGTGATGACCGTCAGGTCCGTGCCAGGCCGCACCACCGCCGCCTTGCCCAACGGGATCATGAAGTTGGGCCCCGGGTAGCGCCCCTTGTTGTAGACCTGGCGATAGAGGTGCTTGTGCTCGAGGAAGATCACCGGGTCATCGCAGCGGATCGCCGTGCGCAGCAATCCGTTGGCGTCCAGCGCAGTGGCGGGCAGGACCACGCGCAGCCCGGGCGTGTGCGTGAACAGCGTCTCCCCCGTCTGTGAATGATAGATCGCGCCCCCGCGCAGGTAGCCGCCGTATGCCGCCCGGATCACGACCGGGCAGCTCCAGCTATTGGCGGAACGGTAGCGCATGGTGGCCAGCTCGTCCCGGATCTGCATCATGGCCGGCCAGATGTAATCGAAGAACTGGATCTCGACCACCGGCTTGAGGCCGCGGGTCGCCATGCCGATGGCGCGACCCACGATGTTCGCTTCCGCCAGCGGTGAGTTGAATACGCGCGTCGCGCCGAAGCGACGTTGCAGCCCCCACGTAACTTTGAAGACGCCGCCCTTTCCCTTGCAGTCCCCGAGCACCGCCTCGCGGCTGGCATCGGCCACGTCCTCGCCGAACACCACCAGGAGCGGGTCCCGCTCCATCTCATCGCGCAGGCAGGCGTTGAGCAGGTCGACCATCGTCGTCTCGTCCCCCTCGAAGTGGGGGTCGTCCTCGGTGTCGAATTGCTCCGCCGTGGGGTCCACGTCCGGCGAGTAGAGGTACAGCAGCGCCGTGTCCTTGGCCGGCTGCGGCTGGGCCAGCGCCCGGTCCGCCGCCTCCTGGATTTCCGCCAGCACCTCCCGCTCGAGCTCGTCCAGCTCCTCGGCCGAGACCACCCCCTCCTCGATCAGCCAGCGCCGGAAATTGGGGATCGGGTCGCGCCGCGCCTCTTCCTCCCGCTCCCCTTCCGGCCGGTACATGCGCTCATCATCCGACATGGAATGCGAGTACGGGCGGATGACGCGCGCCCAGAGCAGCGCCGGCCCTCGACGCTCGCGGCAGTAGGCGACGGCCCGCCCGGCGGCTTGGTGGCTCGCCAGGACGTCGCAGCCGTCCACTTCCTCGACATACAGGTTGGGGAAGCCCGAGAGCAGGCGGCTGATCCTGCCGCCCGCCGTGTTCACCTCGACCGGCACAGAGATGGCGTAGCCGTTGTCCTCGACCAGGAACACAACCGGCAGCTTCAGGTTGCAGGCGCTGTTCAGTGCCTCCCAGAACTCGCCCTCCGACGTCTGACCCTCCCCCGTCGTGCACAGCACGACCTCGTCATCGCGGAAGGGCTCGATCGACTGGCGAAGGCTCGCCTCGCCGGCTGCGCGCCAACCGGCTTCCGCGCAACCCACCGCCTGCAGAAACTGCGTACCCGTGGGCGAGGAGGAACTGACAATGCGCAGCTCACGCTTGCCCCAGTGCGAGGGCATCTGGCGCCCGCCACTCGCGGGGTCCGCCGCCGCCCCAACGGCCTGCAGCAACTGCTCGTAAGGCGTCACCCCCAGCGCCAGGGTCAGCGCGCGGTCCCGGTAGTATGGGTAGAACCAGTCGGACCCCGGACGGAGGTGCTGCGCCACCGCAACCTGCACCGCTTCGTGCCCCGCCCCCGAGATCTGGAAAAAGATCTTGTTCTGCCGCTTGAGCTGGATCTCCTTGTCGTCGGTGCGCCGCGCCGTGAACATCGTGCGGTAGAAGCCTACCAGCGTGTCACGACCCAGCCCCGCGGAAACCTCACGCCGCCCGGCGGCTCTCGCTTTCGTCGCCATCGCTGACCAGCAGGGGGAACCTCCGCCCCGGCCGCAGGCCGGTGGCCCACCTGCGGCCGCCGCAACCTGCCGGGGAATTGCCCTATTATACCCGCGCCCGCCCATCCCGGCCACTCCAGCGTGCGGCCACAAAAATGTGGAAACCCATTAATTTTTGCGGCACCCGCCCGCCGCGGGGCGCCGGGCGGCGGGCGGGCAGGGGCGCGACGCGCCGCGGAATGGCGCGGTTCCCCGGGACATGTACGGGGGCAGAGCGCGGCCGGCTCGATTCTTTCTACGTGCAGGAGGCGGCGCACCCGCCGGCCGCGGCTTCGTCGCCCGGTGCAGCGTGCCAGGAGTCGGGCCATGATCAAGAAGCTTTTCCCACTGCTGGCGTTGGCGGCTGCGGTGACGGCTGCAACGCCGGAGCTGCGGGCGCGGGTCGTCTCGAGCGTCGAGCCGGTCGTGGAGGCGCGGCTGCTCCGTCCTATCATGAACCCCTTCATGAGCTGGCTCATCCGGGACGATCTCAAGTTGGTGCTGCGGAAGCTGATCGAGCGGAACGCCCGGGGTGAGACGTTGCCGCATCCCAATGTCTTCCAGGACTTCCTGAAGGAGAATTTCGTGCTGGACCGCCAAGGTAAGGATCCCTGGGGTCAGCTCCTGCACCTCCAGGTAACGATAGATTCCATCTTTGTGGTCTCCTCGGGCCCGGACGGTCTGCTGGGCACGCTCGATGACGTGCGCGTAAGCGGGCCCCGCCGCTGATTCCGGGCGCGCCGCCCGCCGCAGCAACGAACGAATCGCCCTTCACTGCCGACCTGCGTCCCTCCGTCGCTGCGTCACTCCAACCTGCACCCTGCGCAGCAGTTAGCCAACGGTAGCTGTGGCGAGCGTCTCAGGTAGGCTCACGCGGAGATGCAGAGTCTTGCGAAAGGCTGAGCCAAGTCGGCCCCCCTGAGCGGCCGGTGTGAGCGGCCGGTGCCTTGCCAACGATGGGACTTTCCGTCAGCTTCCGCCATGCTCCCCTCGCGCAGCACGCTCCGGTTCGTGCGGCAGCTTCTGCGGCGCCCCCGCCTTTTCCCGGCCCTGTTGCGGGCAGCGTGGCGGTTCAGGGCGCGGGACTGGTACAGGCGTCCGCCCTTCCTGCCCCTGCCGCCTGAGGATTATCTTGCCTGGCGGTTCGAGACGGCTTACGGCCCAGCCGAAGCCGGGCCGACGCCGGCAGAGATCGAGCGCTACCTTCGCTGGTCGGAGCGGATGACGAGGCCCCCGGAAGATGGATAACCTGCTCCACGAGCTCGTTCGCCTCTTGATCACGGGCGGCCCGTGGATTGTGCTGGTGGTGGCGCTATCCGAGACCGCCGTGTTCGCCGGACTGCTCGTGCCCGCGGAGGCCACGGTGCTGGTGGCGGCGTTCCTGGCGCAGCGTGGCCTCTTCCCGCTCGAGCATATCCTCCTGGCTGCATTCTTCGGCGGGCTGTTGGGTGATCAGATGGGCTATGTCTTCGGCCGAATCGGCGGCGCGCGCATGGCCGCTCGCGGCGGCTTTCTGGGCCGGCTCTGGCAGCGCCACGAGATGACGGCCGCCGGCCTGTTCCGCCGGCACTCGGCTCTGGCCATTACCTTCGCCCGCTTTCTCTCCTTCGTGCGCACGCTCATGCCCTGGTTCGCCGGAATGAGCCGCGTGCCCTATGGCCGCTTCCTGCTCTACGACTCGCTGGGCGTGCTGGGCTGGGCCGGCGGCTCCGTAGCCCTCGGATACCTCGCCGGGGAGAGCTGGCGCATGGCCGCGAGCACGCTGGGCACCGTCGGCGGCGCGGTCCTTGTCCTCCTCGTGCTCGCCGCGCTGCTGGCCGCGCGCCGCCGCCGGGAATCGCTGGTGGAGGCAGCGTCCCTCGACGTGGACCCTACCGAGGCCGTCGAAGCCAGCCGCGTACTCAGCGGCTGATGCGGCGTATTGGGCTCACGGGCAACATCGCGAGCGGCAAGTCCTCGGTGGCGCAGGTGTGGGAGCGGCTGGGCGCGCGCATCATCGATGCCGATGCCCTGGCGCGCAGAGCCGTCGAGCCCGGTGCTCCTGCCCGCGAGGAGGTCATACGAGAGTTCGGGCGCGCCATCCTGGATGCAGCCGGGCAGGTCGACCGTGCGGCGCTGCGCGCGCTCGTCTTCCGCAACCCTGCGGCACGCCGGCGCCTCGAGGCGATCGTGCACCCCGCGGTCGCCCGGTTGCGCGCGGAGCAGGAAGCCGAACTAGGGCGCAGCGGCGCGCGCGTCGTGGTACACGACATCCCGCTCCTCTTCGAGGTCGGCCTCGAGCACGAGTTCGATGCCGTCGTTCTGGTCGACGCGCCGCCCGAGCTTCGGCTCGAGCGGCTGGTGCGGCAGCGGGGGCTCGAGCGGGAAGAGGCCCGGCGTATCGTGGATGCGCAGATCGAGGCCGCCGCGAAACGGGCGCGCGCCGACTACGTCATCGAGAATACGGGCAGCCTGGCGGAACTGGAGGCTCGAGCTACCGAAGTATGGCAGGCAATCGAGGCACGCGACCCCTGAGCCGACGGACGATGCGCGTGGACATGCACCTGCATACGCGTGCCTCCTTCGACTGCTTGAGCGAGCCAGCCGCAGTGGTCGAGGCGGCCGCGGCGCGGGGCATCCAGCGCGTCTGCATCACGGATCACAACGAGATCGCTGCGGCGCTCGAGCTGAAGGCCCGCCACCCGGAGCGCGTGATCGTGGGAGAGGAGGTGAAGACGGCCGACGGGGCAGACATCATCGGCCTTTACCTCACCGAGCGCATTGCCAGAGGCACGCCGGCGCGGGAAACGTGCGAGCGCATCCGGGCTCAGGGCGGGATCGTCTACGTGCCCCACCCCTACGCAGGGGGCAAGGGCGGCGGCGACAGGCTGCTCTCTGAGATCCATGACCTGGTGGACGCCGTCGAGGGCTTCAACGCTCGCATCCACTTCCAACACCTGAACGAACGGGCCGTGGCCTGGGCGTGCAGCTACGGCGTGCCGCTGGGCGCGGGCTCCGATGCGCATACCCTGCGCGAGGTCGGACGCGCGTTCGTCGAGGTCCCGCCCTTCAGCGACGACCCCGGCGCATTTCTGGCCGCATTGAGGCGGGGCAAGGTGCACGGCCACTTCTCTTCCTGGGCGGTCCACCTGGCTTCGACTTACGCCAAGGTTCACAAGGTGCGGCTCCGCCGCTCGCGCGCTTGACTTCCCCCTCCGCCACCCCTATCCTCGGCGCCGTTGTGAGCGGCGCTTCCGTCACCAATGACGCCGCGGGCCTGGCCGCGGTTCCGCCACATCGGCGCGAGGCGCTGGCCCGCGTGTTCCAGGCGCTGGAACAGTCCCAGCGCCCGGTGCTCACCACGCACGTCAACGCGGACGGCGATGGTGCGGGGTGTGAGGCCGCCCTGGCCGCCTGGCTGACCAGCCTGGGCAAAGACGTCCGCATCGTGAACCCCACGCCCTTCCCCCAGCTCTACCGCTACCTGCTGCACGACGCCCAGCAGGTGCTGGATCCGGCTGACGAGCAGAGCAGCGCCGCACTGGAAGCGGCCGACCTGTTCCTGGTGGTGGACACGGGTGAGCCCAACCGCCTGGGGCGCGTCGCCAAGGCCTTCCGTGACCGGCCCGTCATTGTGATCGATCACCACCCGCCGGTCGAGCCCGGGTTTGCGGGCGCGGGACTCCGGGACCCGACAGCCTGCGCCACCGGCGAGCTCATCTACGATCTCCTGATCATCGCCGGCACGGCCGATCCCTGGCCCAACAGTACGGTCGAGGGTCTCTACGCCGCCATCGTCACCGACACGGGATCGTTCCGCTTCTCCAATACCACGCCCCGCGCCCACGTCGTCGCCGCCGACCTCATGCGCCGCGGCGTGGATGCTGAAGGCGCGTACCGCCGCCTCTTCGCCACCTTCCCGCTGCGACGGCTGCAACTCCTGCGCGTGGCCCTGGAACGGCTGGAAGTCGACCCCGAGCTGCCCATCACCTGGATCACCATTCCCGCCAGCGCCATGCAGAAGCTCGGCGCATCCGCCGAGGACCTCGAGGGCGTTGTCGAGTACGCCCGCTCCCTCGAGGGCACCGAGCTCGCCCTCCTCTTCCGCGAGACCGCCAACGGCGCCACCAAGGTGTCCTTCCGCTCGAGCGGCGATGTCGACGTCAACGCCCTGGCCCGCCAATTCGGCGGCGGCGGACACGTCAAGGCCGCCGGCGCTCTCATCGCCGGGCCACTCGAGGCCACCCGCTCCCAGGTGCTCGAGGTCGCCCGCTCCACCCTCCGGACGCTTGAGCCGCCGCACCCGCGCAGCTAACTTCCAGCCGGCATGACCGATCCACCGTTGCTGAAGTTCCTGGAAGGGCTCGCCCAGCGCTTCGCCATCGCGGCGCTCGACCAGCTCTGGATCTTCCCGCCGCGCCGCGTGGGAAACGCGCAGAGCGCCCTCGTCGTGATCGCGGCATTCGACGGCCGCGGCGAACGCCGCCGCGTCTTCACCGCCCACTACATGCTCCGCCACGACGCGCACGGCAACCCCACCATCCAGGAAACCGTCACCGAGCACGGCTCCGCGCCCGCCGATCGCATCAGCCGCCTGATGGACGGCGTGCTCCGTCGCCTCGATGACCAGGACGCCGCACCCCCGCCTCGACTGGCAAACATCCAGGGCGACCCGCGCCGCTGGGCCGCGCTGTTCGACTCACGGCTCGCTGACTCACCTCTCCCCTGAGGTTGCCAGGCGGGTAGCGATTCGCTATTAATAATCATTGTTGATAAGAACTGCAGTTGGAGGCAGCCATGGGTTTCGTGCACCTTTTCCGCCGCTACCTGCGAGATCAGGGGCTGCCGGTGACGCAGCAGCGGGAAGTGATTGCCGAGGTGGTGTTCGACTCGTCGGAGCATCTGTCGGTGGAGGAGATCGAGTCGCGGCTGCGGGATCGGGGGGAGCGGATCGGGAAGGCGACGATTTACCGGACGCTCGAGATGCTGGTGCGGAGCGGGCTGGTTGCGGAGCATGATTTTGGCGAGGGATTCAAGCGGTACGAGCATCTGTTTGGGCAGATGCCGGTGCACGAGCACCTGATCTGCACGGAGTGTGGGGCCGTGCGTGAGATTCAGAGTCCGGAGCTGGTGCGGGTGCAGCAGGAGGCGGCGGCGCGGCAGGGGTTCCTACCATCGCGGTATCGTCTCGAGATCTACGGCTTGTGCGCGGAGTGTCAGGCGGCGGGCCGGAAGCTGGAGTGGGAGGGGTTGACCTGCCCTATCGAGACTCTATAATACCGCGCCCATGGTCTTCACCACGGAGCGGTTCGTCCCGAGCCGGGTCTTTCTCACGAAAGGCCTGGGGGTGCATCGCGAGAAGCTGACCAGCTTCGAGATGGCGTTGCGGGACGCGCAGATCGCCCGTTTCAACCTGGCGCGGGTCTCGAGCATTTTTCCGCCGCATTGCCAGGTAGTGGATCGGGAGGAGGGGGCGGGGCTGCTCCGGCCCGGTCAGATTGTGTTCAGCGTGCTGGCGGAGGCGGCGACGAACGAGCCGAGCCGGCGGGTCGCGGCTTCGATCGGGCTGGCGATACCGAACGATCCGGATCACTACGGCTATATCTCGGAGCACCATGCGTACGGCTGGTTGGCGCAGACGGCTGGGGACTATGCGGAAGATCTGGCGGCCTCGATGCTGGCGACGGTACTGGGTATTCCGTTCAACCCCGAGGAGGCGTGGGACGTGCGGCGGGAGCAGTGGAAGTTGGGCGGCGAGATCGTCGAGACGGTAAATACAACTATGGA
>JACQVE010000104.1 GCA_016209965.1 Gemmatimonadota bacterium
GCATGGTCCACAGTCGTGCGCGGTACATGGTCGGGTAGACGCCGCGCGTGAAGGGGAACTCGCCGGGATAGCCGAGAGCGGCGTCGTGATCCGGCGCCAGGTCGCCCGGCGTGTACAGCCGCTGGATGGGGATGCCGCTGCCCGTCCGGAACTCCGGCCGCCGCTCCGGCTGGAGGCGGAGCGCTGGCTTGATGGCCTCCCTCTCCCAGCGTTCCTTCTCGCTCAAGACACACGCTTCCGCGAGGCGCGGCCTGGCGTGCTCCGCCCCGGAACGGACTCGAATTCGACCAGTACAGCGCCCTTCTCCACCGCTTGCCCCGGTCGCACGAGCACCCGAGTGACGACGCCGCCGGCCTCGGCCTTGAGTTCATTCTCCATCTTCATGGCCTCGACGATCACCACGCCCTGGCCGGGCTCCACCATCTGACCAGGCTGGACTTCCACCTTCATGACCAGCCCCGGCATCGAGGCGCGGACCGGCTTCGGGCCGGCTGTTGCGCGTGCCTGTCCCGCCAGCGCTCGGATCGCCCGGCTGCGCTCGTCCACTACCTCGGCCTCCAGCCGTTGCCCCGCCAGGTGAAGCGTCCACTCGCCCTTCGCCCCGCCCCGCTGGGCAAGAAAGAGGAGCGAGCGGCCAGACAACAGTAGATGGTGAAGCGCCGTGCCGGCCACGGACGCGAGATCGAGGGCGACCGACTCACCGTCCACGGTCACGCGGTCAGCCAATAGCTCAATCTCGAACGTCCGTCCCCCGACGGTTACGGTGTAGCGCATGTGAGCTGGGCAACGGTTTCGACGCGGGCGGTCTGGGGAAAGGGATCGGCACGCCCCGCCGCAATGCCGGTGATCTCGACGATGGCGCGGTTCTCCTCGAATGAGGATCGGGCAGCGGCCATGGGCGGCGGGCCGCCTCAATCAACGTCGATTTCCTGCCGCTTGCCGGCGCTCTCGTCCAGCCAGCGGAAGGAGCGGATCGATTTGCGGTTCGCCGCCACGTCGCCGAGGGGCAGGTCTCGGGGGAACAGGCGAGCGGTCCAGAGGGGGATGAACTCGCCCGCCGCCTCGAGGAAGTCGCTCAGCCGCTGCTGCATCATGAGTCGCAGAAGCGCCCGCATCACGATCCCACCCTCGAGCCCTACCTCGATCCCGACTGGCCTGGCCAGGGGTGGGACCTGCATGAGCGGCATATCCTCGCCCAGGCTGGCAATCAGCGCGACATGCCTTGTGGGCAGGGCCAGGTGGCGGAGCCGCTCTCGGGTCCCTACCCACTCGACCGACGTCAGGTTGAGCCAGCCCTTGCCCGAACCGAGGTAGGGGACCAGCCCGGTGCCCTCACCAAAGGAGAGGTTGGCCTCGAAGATCGTGTGGTCGCGCAGGAAGACGCGCACCCGGTGGGGAGCCGTCCTCGCAGCGCGAGCCAGCGCAGATTCCGCCAAGGGAGCCCTCATGATGCTGGGCGTTGCGTGGGCATGAGGCAACGGCTTCCCACCGGATTCTATGCCGCGCGGGCCGGGGCGGCAACCGGGCGGCGCTCAAGGCGCCCATCCGCCCTCGTCGGCGGCCTGACGCCAGCCCCGCTCGCGCCAATCACCTGCCGGGCCCTCCCGTGCCATGCGCTGCAGGCCACGCCGCTCGCGCTGCTGCTCTTCCAGGAGCGCGGCGGCCAGGGCACCTGCGCGGAGCACGTCCTCCTGAGTGGGCCGGGCGAGCACCCCGGGGTGCCTTTCCAGGTAGCGGATATCCATGTTTCCGGCGCGGAAGTCCGGTTCCTCCATGACCCGGCGGTGGAACGGCGTGCTCGTCTCGACGCCGACAATGCGCAGTTCGGCGAGCGCGCGGCGCATGCGCTCAATGGCCAGGGCCCGCGTTGGCGCATGCACGACCAGCTTCCCCAACAGCGGGTCGTAGTAGAGCGAGACCTCATACGCCTGCGTGATCCCGCCGTCCCAGCGCACGCCCGGCCCGGCGGGCAACTGGAGCAGCTCGATGCGTCCGGTGGAGGGCAGGAAGCCCTGCAGCGGATCTTCGCTCGTGATACGACACTCGATCGCGTGGCCGGCCCACTCGATGTCCTGCTGCCGGAACGGGATCCTCTCGCCTGCCGCGATCCGGAGCTGCCACTGCACCAGGTCGACCCCTGTCACCAGCTCGGTCACCGGGTGCTCGACCTGGATGCGCGTGTTCATTTCCAGGAAGTAGAAGGCGCCCTCCTGCACCAGAAACTCGACGGTGCCGGCATTGCGGTAGCCCACGGCTTCGGCGGCCGCGATGGCGGCCTGCCCCATACGCTGGCGCAGCTCAGGAGAAAGGACGGGGGACGGGGCCTCCTCGATCAGCTTTTGATGGCGCCGCTGGATCGAGCATTCCCGCTCGCCCAGGTGCACCGTGTGGCCTTGCGCATCGGCCAGCACCTGGATCTCGATGTGCCGCGGGAATTCGAGCAGCTTCTCCAGGTAGACGGCTGCATCGCCGAAGGCGGAGACCGCCTCGCGCCGCGCTGCGGCCAAGGCGCGAGGCAGCTCCGCCGGCCCGTGCACCACGCGCATCCCTTTCCCCCCGCCGCCCGCCACCGCCTTAAGCAGCACGGGGTAACCCAGCTCGAGAGCCGCAGCGGCCGCCGCCGCCGCGGTCTCCAGCGGCTCCACTCCCCCCGGTACGACCGGCACCCCAGCCGCAATCATGCGGCGTCGCGCTTCCGTCTTGTCTCCCATGGCCGCGACGGAGGATGCGGAGGGACCGATGAACACCAGGCCGGCAGCCTCGACGGCCGCGGCAAACTCGGCGCGTTCGGCCAGGAAGCCGTACCCCGGGTGTACCGCCTCTGCCCCGCAACGGAGGGCCACCTCGAGGAGCCGCTCCGTTCGCAGGTAGCTCTCGGCCGACGGGGCGGGGCCGATCAGATAGGCTTCATCGGCTTCGAGCACGTGGGGCGAGAGCCGATCCGCCTCCGAGTAAACGGCCACAGGCTGGACACCCAGCTCACGGCAAGCGCGGATGATGCGCAACGCGATCTCGCCGCGGTTTGCGACCAGCAGCTTGGTGAACACGCTACTCCTCGATGCTCACGAAACCGGGCCTTCCGGCTCGTCCCCCACCGCTGGCCGCCGGCCGAGCTCCAGGCGGAACCGCTCGAACAGCCAGTCCAGGAAGAACTTGGCGAAGTCCCGGTCATCCGTGACCCGCTTGTAGAACTTGAAGTTGGTCTCGACCATGTCCTGCAGCCGGTCCGTGACCACGTAATCGAAAGTCAACCGGGCGTTCTCCGGCGTGTTCGATCGCACGCTGGCCGCGAGCGCCGGGTCAACGGCGAGCCGCTCCTCCAGCTCGCGGATGAAGACCTGGTCCTCCTCAGTGAAATCCGTGCCGAAGCGCTCGTTCAGCTCGCGGATGATCTGCGAGAGCGGCTCGAGGTCGTCCGGCGCAGGCGCGTGCGTGCCCTTCGCGCCGATCGGCTCGAGTTCCTTCTGCCCCCGCTCCAGCTCGATCCGGCCAGAGCCCGTCTGGCGGACCCGGTACGATTCCATACGGATCTGCTGCTGGATCTCGCGGGGCAGGTTTTCCCGGTCGACCGGGAGGCAGCGGCGGAGCAGCTTTGCGAGCAAGTACAGCTTTTCCAGGTCCGCATCCGTGAAGGTGAGGATCTGGGAGAGGAAGACGTACAACCGCACGTAGTCGGTAAGCCGGCCGCGGAAATCCGCCTGCTCTACGGCGCCCTTTCCATTTTCGAAACACGGGGTGATTTTCGGCACAAGCACATCGCCGTCAACAAAATACGTATAGCCCGCGGAAACGGCCGCTAATGGTCTGGTTTCCGCCAGGTCCAGCCCACCGTACTCACCGACGGCCTCCATGGGAACGAAGGAAACTTGCAGATCAGCAGGGGAGCCGCGAATCTCCGACTTTGACGGGTTGAGTCGCGCCAAAAAGCGTAGCCGGATTGTGCCCCACGAGCTAGGAATTGTTCCCAGCCACTCGACCCCCGAATCCCTGTCCTCCGGATACGGTTTGAACCGGGCCGGGGCGACCGCCCCCGCGCGGTCGAGCACGGTGTTCACGGCTGCGCCTCCAGGTAGGCCCGTGCGGCCTGCACGAACTCCTCGGCACGAGCAACAAGTTGCTGCGCCTTGTCTGGCTCGACTTGGTGCGGAGCCTCGTACATCCCGGCCTGCCGGAGTTTGAAGGCTTGCAAGAGCCAGCGGTGGAGCTTCGGATCGAGCACCTTGGTTTTGGCGAACTCCTTGCCAAAGGCACCGTGAACGGCGCCATGACTGCTGTACTCCAGGTTCCGCTCCCCGAGCAATGCTTCGGCCGCGTAGAACATGGCGTAGTAGGCCCGGTCCGCCGCGAAACCCCAGTCGCCCGCGGCCAGCTCGCGCCTTGCCGATTCGATGGAGCGGTGGGCCTGCTCAAGCAGAGCGCGGGACGCGTCTCTCAAGCCGCCCTCGCCTCCCTCCGGACGTTCCGCAGAAAAGGCGTGTCGCCTTCCTGCCACCGGGATTCCGGCACGAAGACCTCCACAACCGTTACGTCGTGATCGAGGGAAATCTGCGCGCTGAGCTCACTCGTCCGCTCGATCTCGTCCCAGTACGAGTCGACGCGATCGAGGACCACGAGCACGTCGATGTCCGACCCGGGCACGGCCTCGCCGCGCACGTACGAGCCGTACAGGTACAGGCCCTTCAGGCGCTCGCCGTAGATCCGCTCCAGCCCCGACCGGAGCCGGCCCAGGATCTCGCGTAGCTCCACATCCGTCTTGACGCGGAGCCAGTCCGGCTCGGAATAGGCCTGCTTCACGTCAGCACCTCACCCAGCCTCTGCACGATCTCGCGCTCGAGCGTCCGGATCTCCGCCTCGATTCTTCCTCGAGCGGCCGGGGCGGCTGGTACTTGTAGAAGTAGCGGTTGAAGTTGATCTCGTAACCGACCCGGCCGACCTGGCCATCCCGGAGGTCGCGCACCGCCCGGTTGATCCACGCATCGGGCACGTAGGGGGCGACCTCGCGCTCGAAGAAGGTCTCTACGTCCTCCGAGAGCGGCACGTTCTCGTAGTCACGCAACTCCGGATCGGGCTCCGGCTTCCCGTCGGCATCGCGGCAGACGGTCGCAGTGTTGTCGCGCTCGGAGAGGGCGGTGAGGACGGCCTTCTGCATCGCGGCCGTCAGCTTCACGCCCTCGTGCCCGGCGGCGCGGCGTAAGGCGACGAGGAACGCGTCCCGGTCGGTGAACAGGGCGTCACCCATGCTGCGTAGCAGGTTCCGGAGCTTCTCCTGCTCCGCACGGCCGGCGCCTCTTCCTCTAAGGCGGGCATCCCGGCGTCCCGCTTCTTGCTGCTGGCGAGACCGCGGAACGCGCCCTGGTCGTCCAGCCGCCGAATCCGCTCTTCGCTTGCCTGGAAGTTCAGCCGCAGCGGCCGCTCGACGGTGATCTTCCGGTAGCCGAAGTATTCGGTCAGGTAGATCTTCGAGTGATCGCCTTCCGCGAAGGCGCGATGGATCGCCAGCAGCTCGGTGGCCTTCTCGCGCGGGATCTCGCGCCGCTTGTCGCCCAGGCTGCGCTTCATCGGCGCCCAGAACGAGGTGCCGTCGACGAGCTGGACTCGCCCCCGCCGCCGCTTCTCCATGCGGTTGCTCAGGACCCAGACATAGGTGGCGATCCCGGTATTGTAGAAGAGTTGCTCGGGGAGCGCGATTAAGGCCTCGAGCCAATCATTTTCCAGGATCCAGCGGCGGATCTCGCTCTCGCCGCTCCCCGCATCCCCGGTGAACAGGGGCGAGCCATTCATGATGATCGCGACCCGCGACCCACCCTCCGCTGGCGGCTTCATGTGCGCGAGCAGGTGCTGCAGGAACAGGAGCTGCCCATCGTTGATGCGCGGCAGCCCAGCCGGGAATCGCCCTGCCTCGCCCTTTTCGTGCTCGGCCCGGACCACCTCCTCGTCCCGCTTCCAGTCCTTGCCGTACGGGGGATTGGTGATCAGGTAATCGAATCCCATGGCGGGGTGGCGATCGCCCGAGAGCGTGCTGCCGAAGGCGATCCGCTCGGCATCGCGGCCATCGCTCGACTTCATGAACAGGTCGGACTTGCAGACGGCAAAGGTCTCCGGGTTCACCTCCTGGCCGAACAGCCAGACATCCGCCGAGGCGTTGATCGCCTGGATGTGCTCCTTGCCAATCGTGAGCATCCCGCCGGTCCCGCAGCAGGGGTCATAGACGGTCAAAATCAGCCTTGGCCGGCGGATCCGCGCCTCGTCGACCAGCAGATCGACCATCAGGCGCACGACGTCCCGCGGGGTGAAGTGCTCTCCGGGGTTCTCGTTCAGCGCTTCATTGAACCGCCGGATCAGCTCTTCGAATATTGTCCCCATCACGTCGTTCGGGACCTTCCGCGGGTGCAGGTCCACCCGGTGGAAGCGCTCCAGGACCTTGTAGAGGAGGCCCGCCTCGTCGAGCCTCGCGATCGTGTTGAGGAAATCGAACGTCTCCAACACCTCGCGCATGTTTGGGCTGAAGTTGGCGATGTAATGCTTCAGGTTTGCGGCGAGGTGAGGCGCGTCCGCCAGCAGCGCGGGGAAATCATAGCGCGAGGTATTGTAGAAGGCGAAGCCGGAGGCCTTGCGGAGCTGCGGCTCGAGGTTCTCCAGCTTGCCCGAGTACTTAGCGTTCGTCGCGAGCACTCTTCCCTTTGTCGGCGCGAGCACGCAATCGAGCCGGCGCAGGACAGTGAAGGGGAGAATGACGTCCTGGTACTTGCCGCGCTTGAAGGTGTCGCGGATCAGATCCGCCACACCCCACAAGAAGCTGACGATTTCGCTATGGTTCATGCCTGACGTCTTGGACCAGGCTGGAGAGGTGCAGCGCCTCCGGAGGGGCCGCTAACAGGAAAGCTAACCCCGTGCCGCTCACAGCGGGATGTTGCCGTGCTTCCGCGGGGGATTCCGGTCGCGCTTCTTCTGCAACAGGTCCAGCGCGTTGATCAGGCGGGGGCGCGTCTGGCGCGGATCGATCACGTCATCGATGTAGCCACGGGCGGCGGCCTCATAGGGGTGGGCAAACTTTTCCCGATACTCCTGTTCCTTCATCCGGGTGAGCTCCTCGGGATCCGCCGCCTCGCCGATCTCCCTGCGGAACAGAATCTCGACCGCGCCCTTCGGCCACATCACCGCGATCTCCGCCGTCGGCCAGGCTAGATTGACGTCGCCGCGGATGTGCTTCGAGTTCATCACGTCATACGCCCCGCCGTAGGCCTTGCGGGTGATCACGGTCAAGCGCGGCACGGTGGCCTCGCAGAAGGCGTACAACAGCTTGGCGCCGTGCCGAATGATGCCGCCGTGCTCCTGCGCCACGCCGGGCAGGAAGCCGGGCACGTCCTCGAACACGACCAGCGGGATGTTGAACGCGTCACAGAAGCGCACGAAGCGGGCGGCCTTGACCGAGCTGGCGATATCCAGCACGCCCGCCAGCACGGCTGGCTGGTTGGCCACCACGCCCACGGAATACCCGCCCAGGCGGGCGAACCCCACAAGGATGTTCTGGGCGTGCCGACTGTGGACTTCCAGAAACTCGCCGTCGTCGACCACGCGCCGGATGAGGTCGTGCATGTCGTAGGGCCTGGTAGGCTCGTCGGGAACCAGCTCGAGCAGCGCCTCGTCCTCACGCTGGAACGGGTCACGCGTCTCGACCCGCGGCGGGTCCTCCCGGTTGTTCTGCGGCAGGTACTGCAGCAGCCGGCGAATGGACTGGAGGCACTCCGGCTCCGTGTCGTAGACAAAGTGGGCGACGCCCGAGGTCTCGCCGTGCACATCCGCACCGCCCAGCCCCTCCATGTCCACATCCTCGTGGGTGACGGTCTTCACCACGTTGGGCCCGGTGACAAACATGTAGCTCGTGCCGCGGACCATGCAGACGAAATCGGTGATCGCCGGCGAATATACGGCGCCGCCCGCGCAGGGTCCGAGGATCGCGCTGATCTGCGGCACCACGCCGGAGGCGAGGGTATTGCGCAGGAAGATCTCGGCGTAGCCGCCCAGGCTGACGACGCCTTCCTGGATGCGGGCGCCACCCGAATCATTCAGCCCAATGAGGGGGGCGCCGTTCTTCAGCGCGAGGTCCATCACCTTCACGATCTTCTGCGCATGCGCCTCGGAAAGAGAGCCGCCGAAAACCGTGAAGTCCTGGCTAAAAACGTATACCGGCCGGCCATGTATCGTGCCGTAGCCGGTCACCACCCCATCGCCCAGGATCTTCTTGTCCTCGAGGCCGAACCCGACCGTTCGATGGGTCACGAACCGATCCAGCTCGACGAAACTCGATTCATCGAGCAGGAGGTCGAGTCGTTCGCGGGCGGACAGCTTCCCCCGCTCATGCTGCGCCTGCAGGCGTTCAGGTCCGCCGCCCTGCTCCGCGGCCCGGCGCAGCTCCTCGAGCCGCCGGATTCGCTCCCGCATGGTCATGCTACCGTCCGCGGAGGGAACCGCCCCGGCCATCCGCGCCCCGCGTCCCGCTGGAGGGGGCGACCGGCACGAGTTGGCCGCCGGTCAGGCGCACCAGGAAGGGTCGTCGCACCACGCTCCCGCCTCGCACGGAGAGGAGGCCCGTAGCGCCGCGGAGTCCGGCCGTCCTGGCCACTTGCGCGGCCAGCTCGCCCGGGTTGGCGCGCCCGCTGCGCAGCGGCGCCAGCAGGAGCTGTGCGGCGTCGTAGCCCAAGCCAGGGAACGGGTTGTCCAGGCTGCGGCGGTAGGTTGCTTCGTAGGCCTCGAGAAACTCCTGCCAGGCGACCTCCGAGCTCGAGTGGTAAAGCGGCGTCGCGGCAGTGACACCCTCCAGAAATCGCGGCTCGACCAGGCGGCGCACCTCTTCACTCACCCAGGCTTCGCCCCCCAATACCTGGACGCCCTTCTCCGCCAAACCATAATAGGCAAGCTGCGGCGCGATCTGCCGAACGTCCCGCTCCGGCACGGGAACGAAGACGGCATCCAGTGAGGTGTCCATCAGCCGCTGGATTGGCTGCGCGAACGTCGTTGTGCCGGAGTCGTAGGGCACGTCCGCCACCACCCTGCCACCCAGGCGGGTGAAGACGCGCACGAACGCCTCCCCCTTGCGCTGGAAGTCCCGGATCCGCGGGTAGAGCAGTCCCACCCGCAGCATTCCGTTGCGGGCCGCGTACTCGGCGAGCGCGGCCGCGGCCTGCACGTCGCCCGCATTGAGGGAATACACGTTGGGCAGATTCGCCAGGAGCTCAGATGCCGTGGGGCTGATGATGACCAGCGAGGTGTCGGACCGGGACCGCGCCGCAGCGGCGACCGCGGGACTGAGCAGCGGGCCAATGACACCGATCACGCCGCGGCCTTCCAGCTCGCGGATAAGCGCTGCGGCCCGAGCGGCATCCCCGCCATCGTCCACCACGACCAGCTCGATCTGCGGCATCTCCGGCCCGGCGGCTGCCTGCACCGCCAGGCGCACGCCTTCCAGCACCAGGTCAGCGTACTGCTTCAGATACGGCGAGCCGCTCTGTGGCAGGATCACCCCCACCTGCAGCACTGCGCGGGCGGGCATGACGGGACGGCCGGCCGCCGCGCCGGACACCTCCGCGCGGCTTTGCGCCGCCAACTCGCGCGCCTCCCGCGCCGGCCTCGACTCCTCTGGGAAGAGGATGGCGTAGCGCTCTGCGAACTTGGCGGCCGCCCCGTAGTCTCCCTGCGCAAACGCGGCCCGAGCTGCCAGCCAGAGCGCGGGAGAGGAGGCGGGGGCGCCGGGGTAGTGGCCCACAACTTCCTCAGCCATCTGCCGAGCGGCCACGACGTTCCCCCGCTCGTAAGCGGACCTGGCTCGAGACAGCAGCTCGGCGGCCGCCGCCTGCTCCGCGGAGCTGGCGGGCACCCTCGAGAGCGGCGGCGGCAGCGGATCCGGCCCCCTCCCGGGGGGCGACTCACCCGCGCGGCAGGCGAGGGCGAGGAACAGAATCCCGGGGACGAACCGGCGCGACCATGGATTCAACACCTGGCCGGGCCCTTCCTAAGTGGTAGAATTCGCAGGTACGGTGGCAAGATACCCGTTGATTCCATGCAAAAAAAGGGGATGGGCCCCAGCCTCGGAGGCCCATCCCCGCTCTGCGCCGCAGGCCTGCGCCCGCGACGGAATGCAACGCTACTCTTCCACCGGGTCAGCGGCACGCTTGCTCGTTGCCCGCGTGCGCGACCGCTTCGGCTTGACCGCGGCTGCCACGACTTCCCCCTCCGCCGCGCCAGCCTCGGCGCCGACGGGCTCCGCGGCCGCTGCGGCTGGGACCGGCTCGACGGCCTTCGGGCCAGGCGCCTCGGCTGCCGCCTCGGGCTCGATCGGCCGCGGTTCCGGCGCCGCTGCAGCCTCCGCTGCCACTGCCGGCTCCGCCGCCGCTTCCGGCTCGCCGGCCTGGGCGGTTTCCGTCTCTACCGGCGCCTCCAGCTCGACCATGGCCCCGACCGGCTGGTACGGCTCGATCGCCGTCACCCGCAGCACTATGCGACGGTTGACCGGGTCACATTCGAGGACGCGAAGCTCCAGCATCTGGCCCTCGTGGAGGTGGTCGGCAGGGTCCTTGACCCCCTCGATCCCGAGCTGGCTGAGCGGCACGAACCCTTCGAGATCGTCACCGAGGTCGACTACCACGCCTTCGTCCAGCAGGCGCGCCACCTTGCCCCTGGTCTCGACGCCGGGCGAGAAGGACTCGGAGATCCGGTGCCAGGGGTCGTCCTCGGTCTGCTTCAGGCCGAGTGAGATACGCTTGTTCTCGGGGTCCACGCCCAGAACGACGACCTCGACCTCGTCCCCCTTGTGCAGCACCTCGGACGGATGCTGGATGCGCCTGGTCCAGCTCATGTCCGAGATGTGGATCAGGCCATCAATACCCGGCTCGATCTCGACGAAGGCGCCAAACGAGGTGAGGTTACGCACCTTGCCGTTCACGCGCGTGCCCGTCGGATACTTGACCGGCAAGGCGAGCCACGGATCCTGCTCGATCTGCTTCATCCCGAGCGAGATCTTCTCTTCGCCACGGTCAACCTTCAGGACCACGGCCTCGATCTCGTCCCCGATGACCACCAGCTTGGAGGGGTGCTTGACGTTGCGCGTCCACGACATCTCGCTGATGTGGACCAGCCCCTCGATGCCCTTCTCCAGCTCGACAAACGCGCCGTAATTCGTGATCGAGACAACCTTGCCGCGCACCCGTGATCCCACCGCATACTTGCGCTCCACATCCTGCCAGGGATACGGCAGGAGCTGCTTCAGTCCCAGCGAGATGCGCTCGCGGTTCCAGTCAATGTCCAGGACCTTGACATCCAGCTCGTCCGCAATAGAGACGATCTCCGAAGGGTGGCCAACCCTGCCCCAGCTCATGTCCGTGATGTGCAGCAGGCCGTCCAGACCCCCCAGGTCAATAAAAGCGCCGAAATCCGTTACGTTCTTCACAACGCCACGCCGTACCTGCCCGAGCAGCAGCTCCTTGACCAGTTGCTCCCGCTTCTGCTCCCGCTCCTGCTCCAGGATCACCCGGCGGCTGACTACAATGTTGCGCCGTCGCTTGTTCAGCTTGATGATCTTGAAGTCGAAGGTCTGGCCCAGCAGATCCTCGACATTGGGCACCCGCCGCAACGCGATCTGCGAGCCGGGCAGGAAGGCATCGACGCCCATCAGGTCCACCGTCACGCCGCCCTTGATCTTCCGCATCAGCGTGCCGGGCACCCGGTCATCGCGCTCGTACGACTGCTTGATCTTCTCCCAGACCCTCAGGAAGTCGGCCTTCTTCTTCGACAGGACGACGACGCCATCCTGGTCCTCGAGGCTCTCGAGGAAGACGTCCACCTCGGTGCCCGGCTGGAGCTGATCCGGGTCCTTAAACTCGTCCCGCGAGACCGAACCCTCGCTCTTGAAGCCGACGTCCAGGATCACGGCATTGTCCGTTACGCGCAGTACGCGCGCTTTGACAATCTCGCCTTCCTCGATGTTGGTGAGCGTCTCCTCGTACATGCCGAGCATCGCCTGGTACTCCTCAGGCGAATACTCCTCCTCGAACAGATCCGGCCGCAGCCCCAGCTCGCGGGCGATATCCATCGTCGCCATCGCAGGGGCCCCGACCGGCGCGGCCGTTGCCACGCCCTCCCCTGTCTCCTGCGCCTGTCCCTCCTGCTGCTGCTGACGCTCCGCCATTGCCGCCGCTGTCTCCACTCGCTGGACCAGGCCTGTCAGGCCCGGCAACGGTTAGGGTGAAAGGAAAAAGAAGAGGCGCAGGGCGCCCCTTCCCGAGCGCCCCCGCCGCCTGCGAAGCGCGCCCCTCCGCTGTTTCCGGCCGCGCCGCCGGCCAGCAACGTAAAACTTTAAGGTACCGGAAGCCAGGCTGTGCGTCAATGCCTGCCGGCTATTCCGGCTATTCCGGCTATTCCGGCTATTCCGAGCCGGCAGCGCGGGCATCCCGGTCTTGGCCCATTCGCTGGGCGGCAAGGCGCACGATCTGCTCCACCTGCTGGTCGAAGGTCAGGAGGGTGGTATCCACGGGGATCGCGTCAGGCGCTCGGCGGAGCGGACCCACCTCGCGCTCACTGTCGATCCGGTCCCGCTCGAGCAGGCGCCGCACTTCGGCAGCCAGCTCGTCGGGGCCGGGCGCCTCGACCCCCTGCTCTGCCAGCCGGCGGCGTGCGCGCGTCTCGGGTGAGGCGATGAGGAAGATCTTGAGCTCTGCATTGGGGAAGACGACCGTGCCCATGTCGCGGCCATCGGCCACCAGGTCCGTCCCACGGGCGGCTTCGCGCAGCCGCTCGAGCAGCCAGCCGCGCACGGCGGGGACGCGGGCCATGTGGGAGACGTTGGCATTGACCTCCGCAGAGCGGAGCGCGCCGGTGATATCCTGCTCACGGGCGTAAAGGTGGAAGCCGCGCTCGGCGGGCCGGCCGTGCACCTGGAGGGCGTCCAGGTCGGCGTGGCCGAGCCCGGGCCAGCGGTCCGGCGGCACACCTGCCCGCAGGGCGGCGTGAGTGAGCGCGCGGTAGAAGGCGCCGGAGTCCAGGTGGCGGAGGTCCATCCGCTCAGCCACGGCCCTGGCGGTCGAACTCTTCCCGGAGCCTGCCGGCCCGTCAATGGCAATGATCACGCGCTCTTGAAGCCGAGAGAGGCTGGCCTCGGCTGCGCAGGCGGGGGCACCGCCCGGCATCCGCGCCGGGGATCAGACAGCGCTCAGTTCTGCGGCACACCTTTCCAGGTCCCTCCAGTAGCCGGGGTAACTGACTCGAACGACCTGCGGCTCGACGATGTCGATGCGGTTGCCGGGCAGCATCGCGAGCACGCCAAACGCCATGGCGACGCGATGGTCGCCGAACGCCCGCACGCGCCCCCTCAGGGGTCGGTCCGTGCCGTGTATGACGAGCCCGTCGGCCAGCTCCTCGGCCTCCACACCGAGGGCGCGCAGGTTCGCCGCCAGGGCAGCCAGTCGGTCCGACTCCTTGACCCGCAGCTCTGCCGCGCCGGTTATGCGGGTCTCGCCGGTCGCGCGCGCGGCCAATACGGCCAGCAGCGGCACTTCATCGAGGAGCGCGGGGATCTCGGCCCCGCCGATATCCGTCCCCCGCAGAGCAGACGGGCGCACCACCACGTCGGCCACGGGCTCGCCACACACCTCGCAGGGCCCAACCAGCTCGATGGTCGCGCCCATGCGCTGAACAGCTTCCAGCAGCCCAACACGCGTGGGGTTTACACCGACGCTGCGGATCCGTACCGCGCCCGCGGGCGCGAGAAGGCCCAGGGCAACGAAGAAGGCGGCGGAGGAGAAGTCGCCCGGCACGGTCAGGTCGAGGGGCTCGAGGAATTCCGGCGGCTCGAGGCGCACAGCGGGGGCGCCGGCGGCCGTCCGCTCGGCGACGAGGTTCGCGCCCATAGCCCGCAGCAGTCGCTCCGTGTGGTCGCGCGAGAGCACGGGCTCGCTGACACGCACCGGCGCACCGCCTACTAGACCCGCAAGCAGAA
>JACQVE010000105.1 GCA_016209965.1 Gemmatimonadota bacterium
ATACACATGCGTTTGCACCACCGCAAGGAGGACAGTTCGAGGTTCGAGGAGTTCGGGGACCCGAGAGAGGTGGAATCGCTGCGGCCTTCCCCGCGTAAGAGTCGGGTCGGCACTCGCAACTGCTCTTTCGGGGCCTGCTCAGGGTTCACTCGCGTTGCGGCCCGCAGATTTGCTGGCCCTCCTTACGAGAGCTGTTGTCCGGGTGGCTCGACAGCCTCCAGTTACCCAGAGACCGCCCACCCGTAGCTACGAGGTTGAACCGCTCATTGCCTCGGCAGGACTTTCACCTGCAAGAACGCGCCGCCTTTCACGGCGCACTCTAGCGTTGCGCTGCACCTGACGGGCAGGCCAGGCTCCCGGACCGCGCCTGGAGGTACGGAGATCGTGCTGCCGTGGGGGGCCTGGACGGGCCCGCAGGTGAGCTTGGGGGCGTTAGCCGGCGACGAGCATCGACTGATCTACTGTCCCGAGAGTGGTGTCACATCATGAAGTGTCACATCATGAAGCACTTGCCGTGGTCAACCGTCCGGACGAGATTCCTGGTTGTGGCGCGCAGGGCGCCTCCCGTCCGCGGGCAGGACCGAGTCCACCTGAGCATCGTCTGAAATCACGGCTGGATTCCATCGAACCTCCTTTGGCCCGACGCCAGCGGACCCCGGGCAGCTTCAAGGAGGCTTGTGATGCCTGTCCGTCGCCTGCCGGTGCGTCCGAATCTCGATCAGCTCAAGCACCAAGCCAAGGATCTCCTTCGTGGCATTCACGTCGGCGATCCCGCTGCGATCGCGGAGCTGAGGGAGCACCATCCCGACCCGATCGTTCCCGCGAGCGCGAAGCTGGCGGATGCGCAGCTCGTGCTGGCACGGAGCTACCAGACAACGAGCTGGACGCGCCTCGTGCAGGCGGCGCAGCTCGCCACCGCGATCTGGCGCGACGATCTCAACGCGGTGCGCGACCTCGTTACCGGGAATCCGAACCTGATCCGCGAGCAAGTCCTCATCCGCACCGACAGCAACTGGGGACCGCCCATGACGTATGCGGCGAACCTCGGGCGTGATCGTATCATCCAGCTCCTGCATCGTCTCGGCGCCACGGATCTCGAGTCGGCGGCCGGGCGGGCGGCGCTCCAGGGGAAGGTCAACACTGCGAGGATGCTGTACGAGATGGCGGGCAGACCGGCACTGCCCGACGGAGCGCTCGGCGGGCCGGCCTACACCTTGAGCGCCGAAGGCACGGCGCTTCTCCTTATGCTCGGCGCGCGCGTGCGAGACGAGGCGGGGAACCGTCTCGCGCCGGTGGACGTGGTGCTGCAGACGGACGGACGTAATCCGGGGGCCAAGCACGCGATCCTCGAGATGTACGTGCGTCACGGCCTCGAGCTCCCCGACACACCGACGATGGCGCTCCACCGCGGCCGCATCGATCTGCTCGAGGAGCACCTGCGGCGCGACCCGGGGCTGCTTAGTCGCACCTTCTCCCACCGCGAGATTTACCCGGCGGAGATGGGATGCGGAGATCCCCTCGATGCAACCGTGGGCACACCGCTTGGCGGCTCGACGCTCCTCCACATGTGCGTCGACTACGATGAGCTGGAGATCGCTCGCTGGTTGCTGGAGCAAGGGATGGACGTCAGCGTCCGCGCCGCCGTCGGGCGCGACGGCTTCGGGGGCCATACGGCGCTCTTCAACACGGTCGTCTCACAACCGAACTTCTGGATGAACTACAGGAAACGGGGGCCGTTTGTGGCGCCGTTCACGGAGTTGCTGCTGGAGCGCGGTGCGGCCCCGAACGTGCGCGCGTCCATCTGGAAGCGCCTCCACCCTGGACACGGTGACACGACCCGACACGATTACCGTGACGTCACAGCGATGTCGTGGGGGCGGCGGTTCCACGACCCGATCTTCGTGAGCGAGCCGGCCATGCGAATGATTGACGATGCTGGGGGAGTCGAGTAGCTCATCCAAGGGAG
Source organism: Gemmatimonadota bacterium (assembly GCA_016209965.1). Classification (NCBI taxonomy): domain Bacteria; kingdom Pseudomonadati; phylum Gemmatimonadota; species Gemmatimonadota bacterium. The sequence goes on from JACQVE010000105.1 coordinate 1,967, forward strand.
GCATCTCCAGCGCCCGCGGTCGGGACGAAGACCGGTGCGGCCGCAGGTGTCAGTGCCCCTCGTGCTCCGGCGCGCGGGCCGGTCCACCCGTGTGCATGGGTGCCGGCCGCAGGCTCAGGAAAAGGGTGAAGCCGCCGCGGGTACTGCCCCCGTAGAAGGGCTCCAATTCCTCGGGCACGAAGCTGAGTGAGCCGCTGGCGCCCATGGCGGGCAGCAGCCCGCCCACGCGCCCCGGCTGGAACGCGTACCCCGCCGTGAGCCGGCCCACCGTGAACACCTCCTCCTCCCTCTCCCCCAGCACCAAGTCGTGGCCCGTCTTCCCGACCAGCTCCGCGCGGCCGAAAGCGATGTGCCGCTCCCTCAGGTTCAGCACACCCTCGAGCAGCACGGCATCCGTACGTGGATCGCCTGCGCGGCGGGGTGATCGGGAGTCGGGGTTCGGCGCACCTTCGAGCATCAGGGCAGCCGTACGGTGCTCCTCCCCCTCCTCGATGTTGCGACCCCAGGCCAGCGTTGCGGCCCACAACCCGCCCCCGGCCAGCGGCGCGTGGTGGCTGGCGGAAGCGGTCAGCCGCGTCAGGTCCCGGCGCGGCTCCCCCCGGCCGCGGAACTCCGCCTCGGTCAGCCGCCCGCCCGATAGCTGGATCGACCAGCGCTCGCCGGGCAGCAGCCAGAGCCGGCCGGAATATGAGTCCAGCGCGGCAAAGTCGAAGTCATAGCGCTCCGCGTCCGGCTCCCGGCCATTGAAGACGGAGCCCTCGATCTTCCAGACGCGGCCGTATACGCCCGCCGTGAATACGCCAAAGCTGATATGGGTGGCATCCATCCAGTGGTGGCTGATGGGCGCAAGTAGGTTGGAAAGTGCCGAGATACGGTGCGGGAACGCCACCGGTCCGAGCGCCGGCTCCGCCACCGGCCCGCCGTACAGCTCGAAGGCGACGTCGCCCGAAAGCGCGCGCCCGTACCGCGCCGCCAGCTCCATGAACAGGTCGTGCGGGTGCTGTCGGTCATGTAGTGGCTGGCCAGCGCAGAACTCTCCCGTGGCCAGCAGGTTGGGGTACCCACATTTCCCTGCTGTGGCCGGCTCGACACTGAACATCCCATGGACCATGAGGTCTCCGCCGCCCACCGGCCGACGCGCCATGCCCATGACCCAGTTAGTGACGCCGAAGTCGCTGTCGCCGCGGCGGCCGGCCTCGTCCACGTACTGCAGGAACGCGCTGCCCATGAGCATCACGTCCCAGCGCCCGGCGCGGCCGTGCCGCATGTACATGGGCGAGGCGTCGGGCAGCCAGGAGGTGCCGGAGCCCTCGCGTGCCATGGTCAACCCGAGGGGCCGGGTCAGATCCCCGGCCTCCGCCGCGGCTCCCTCTCGCTCCGCGTGCTCACGCGCGGTGTCGCGCGCCGCCGGCCGGTGCGCCCCCGGGCGGTGCGGCTGCTGCGACGCCAGCGGCGGCGTGACGGCCGCAGCGGCCAGAAGCAGGATCATGGTCCTGGCGACGAGATTCATCCACCCCTCCGGAATTGTCTGACCCTTCTCCTGGGCGCTTCCACGCGCCCCCCGAACCGCGCGCCTTTCCGCCCCCAGCACAGCACGCTCTGCCTCACCCGGGGCAGTTCCTGGCTCCGCGGGCGGCGGCAAAAGAATGCACAGTATAGGCGGGCTTGCGGCCGGCGCCAGGCCGGCGGTAGCATGCAGCGGCAGCCGCGCACTACCCAGCGCGGCTCTCGCGCAGTGCCCGCCCGCCGCGCGCTCGATCCGACTACCTGCTGCTGAGCGGACGAAGGGGTCCTGACCATGGAGTACGCGCTCACGCTGGACGGAGTGCGGAAAAGCTTCGGCGAGGTCGTGGCCGTGGACGGCATCACACTTCGAGTGCCGCACGGCTGCATCTACGGTTTCCTGGGGCCGAACGGCGCCGGCAAGACCACGACCATCCGCATGATCATGAGCATCTTCTATCCCGATGCCGGCAGCATCACCGTGCTGGGCAGCCCGATGCCGGAGGCGGTAAAGGACCGGCTCGGCTACCTCCCGGAGGAGAAGGGGCTCTACAAGAAGATGAAGGTGCTCGAGCTGGTCGCCTATTTCGGCAAGCTGAAGGGGCTGGGCGCGGCTGCCGCCCGCGCGCGCGGCGCGGAGCTGCTCGAGCGCTTCGGACTGGGCGCATGGATGGACAGGAAGTGCGAAACGCTGTCCAAGGGCATGGGCCAGAAGGTGCAGATCCTGGCCACGCTGATCCACGATCCCGAGCTGCTGATCCTGGACGAGCCGTTCGGGGGGTTGGACCCCGTCAATACGGAGATGGTCCGCGACGTCATCCTCGAGCTGAAGCGGCAGGGACGCACGGTCATCTTCTCGACGCACGTGATGGAGCAGGCCGAGCAGATCTGCGACTACATCGTGCTGATCGACCGCGGGAAGAAGGTGCTGGATGGCGCGCTGGCCGAGGTCAAAGCCACGGGCGCGCAGGGACTCGTCCTGGATTACGACGGCGATGGCGCGCTGCTCCGCGAGCTGAAGGGGATCCGTCGCCTGAACGATGCGGGGAAGCGCGCGGAGTTGATTCTGGAGGATGGTGTGGACCCGCAGCAGATCCTGGAACGGCTGGTGGGGCGCATACGCATCCGACGCTTCGACATGCGCGAGCCCTCGCTGCACGAGATCTTCATCCACGCCGTGGGAGGCCGCTCCGATGAGTAAGATCTTCCTGGTCGCGGAGCGGGAGTTCCTCGAGAACGTGCGCACCAAGAGCTTCTGGCTCGGGATCCTGCTCTTCCCCCTGCTCATAGGACTCGCCATCGGCGGGCCGATTCTGCTCCAGCGCTTCAAGAGCGCCCGCAGCTACGCCGTGATGGACCGCTCGGGCTGGCTCGCCAACGTCATGGAAAGGGAAATCCTCGCCGCGGACCTCGCTCATGTGCTGCGCGCCGCGGCCGAAAAACATGACCAAGGCGACGCCGCGCTCGCCGAACTGCCCGACGTGCTCCAACCCCTCGCCGCCGTCGCGGCCCGCCTCGAGGAGGCTCAGCTCCCCCTGCTGGCCCGCAGCCTGGCCGACGCCGGCCGGCCGGCGCCCAGCGGCAGCGAGGCGGCCCTATCGCCCCCCGCGCCCCCCTCGAGCGGCCTGCCCCCCGACGCACTCGCTGCCACACGGGAACACGGCCGCGCAGTCGTCGACTGGTGGAGCGCTGCATCAGTAGCCGAAGCGCGCCAGCTCGCCCCCGGGGCCTCCCGGACCCGCTTCGTCCGCGTGGACGTCGACGCCCCGCCGGGACAACTGGAAGAAGAGCTGAATAGCCGGCTCCGCGACGGCGAGCTGTTTGCCTATTTCGTCATCGGGCCGGACCCGGTGGCCGGCAACGCCGGGTCCAAATACGTGTCGAAAAACCTGACCGATACCGGGCTCATGGAGTGGTTCGGCACGGTCGCCAGTGCACAGGTCCGCCTGCGCCGCCTCGAGCAAGAGGGGATCGATCCCAAGGTGGCGGGCTGGATTCAGCAGCCACTGGCGTTCGAGTCGCGCAAGCTCACCGCGGCGGGCGAAGAGGCCGGCGTCGAGACCCACGACCTGCTCAAGCAGTGGGCGCCCGTCGCCTTTGTTTACCTGCTCTGGCTCTCGGTCTTCATGGCCGCACAGATGCTGCTCACCAACACCATCGAGGAGAAGTCCAATCGCATCATGGAGGTGCTGCTCTCCGCCGTATCGCCCATCCAGCTCATGGCCGGCAAGATCGCCGGCATCGCGGCCACCGGTCTCACCATGGTGGCGTCCTGGGTGGTCACCTTCTTCCTGGCCGCCCTGTACCTGCCGCGCCTGCTGGATGCGCCACCCAAGCTCGAGTTCACGGCACTGCTCAACGAGCCCGTCTACATCGGCTCGTTCCTCGCCTACTTCCTGCTCGGGTACGTCTTGTTCGCGGCCATCCTGGTCGCCATCGGCTCCATGTGCAACACGCTCAAGGAAGCGCAGAACCTCATGACGCCCATCACGCTGGTGCTGGTCCTGCCCCTGCTGGCCATGATGCCCATCGGCCAGGATCCCAACGGAACGCTGGCCCGAGTGCTCTCCTACATACCGCCTTTCACGCCCTTCGTCATGATGAACCGCGCCGCCGGCCCGCCCACCGCCTTCGAGTACCTGACCACCACGATGCTGCTCGTGGCCTCGATCTTCCTGGCGCTGTGGGCTGCAGCCAAGATCTTCCGCATCGGCATCCTGCTCACCGGAAAGCCGCCCCGCCTGCGCGAAATCCTGCGCTGGATCCGGGCGCCCGTGGGCCAGGTGGTAGTGCCCCAGGAAGAGCGGGTCGCAGTCCCCAGGTGACGGGCGGGGGGGGCGGCTCGCCGCACGCAGTCTCCGCATTGCTTTCCATGCCCCGCCACACTAACGTAGGATCCTTCCCCCGCAGCGTTGCCGTCAGCCTCTCACCGACGGAGGGCACGATGGGACGCGTCAACGCATCTCGCGTCGTCCTGGGTGGGCTCCTGGCCGGAGTGGTGATCAACGTTCTCGACGCCGCCTCGCAACTCCTGCCGGTCGACACAATCTCCTGGATCACCGACCTGGGACTGCCGGAGCCCGGTGGCGGGGCGATGGCGACCTGGCTGGTACTCGGGTTCGTCGTCGGCGTCGCGGCCGTCTGGCTCTACGCCGCGATCCGCCCGCGTTACGGGGCCGGGCCGCGCACCGCGCTCCTGGCCGGCGGCGCCGTTTGGCTGCTCGCCCTCGCGGTACCGGTTGTGGGCTTCCGCGCCGCCGGCATCGTGCCCGGCACCGTCTTCTGGGTGTGGATGGCCGTGGGGTTGGTCGAGATGCTGGCCGGCACGCTGGCCGGCGCGCGGGTCTACCGTGAGGAGGCGCCTGCTTCGGCGACCACGGGATAGGAGACCGGGCGCCAGCCGCGAAAGCCGCCGGCGGGATGCGCATCCCGCCGGCGCTTCGATAACCGCTGGTGTGCTGCTGTTCAGGCCGCCTGCTGCGCCGATTGCCGCACCAGCTCGACCTCGATCGAGAGACTGACCTCGTTGCCCACGGCCAGCCCGCCCGCCTCCAGCACCTGGTTCCAGGTGAGCCCGAAATCCCGACGATCGATCTTGCCGCGGGCACTGAAGCCCACTCGCTCCTTGCCCCACGGGTCCTGCACCCGGCCGGTCTCCTCTACCTCCAGCACCACCTCGCGCGCCACGTCCCGGATGGTCAGGTCACCCACCAGCTCGTACCGCCCCTCCGCCCGCGGGTCGATCCGCCGGCTGCGGAAAAGGATGGCGGGATACTGGCCGGCATCCAGAAAGTCCGCCGAGCGCAGGTGCTCGTCCCGCTGCTCCTGACCGGTGTCGATGCTCGCCGCGTCCATGCGGGCCTCCACCAGCGAGCCCGCCGGATCGGCCTCGTCCAGCTTCAGCGAACCGGTCACGGCCGTGAACCGCCCCTTCACCTTCGCGATCATCAGGTGCTTCACCGCAAACTCCACCGTGGTGTGCGCACCATCCAACTGCCAGAGGACCGCACCCGTCGTGACCACCGCGTCCTGCGCACTGCTGCTCATACCTGCCTCCTCGTTTCGCATCGTTCAGCCGGGCCTGTTCCTGCGCCCGGCCCGTGGGCACCGCCAGTCTGCCTTTCCAAACGTCTCAGCTCCAAGTGTCTCATTCATGAGATACAGCCGGAAAAAAAGAGCGCCCCCCGCAATGGGTAACCTCCCCCAGCGGCGTCAACCTCCCCCACCGGCGTCGCGCTCCACAACGGGCCCGGGAGTCAGCTCGGCCGCCGCACGGCCAAGCTTGCGCAGAAGCCGGAGCGCCGCCCCCTTTTCCCCGTCATCCAGCCCGGCAAGCGCCCGCTCCAGGCACTCGGCGTGCTCGGGGAAGATCTGCCCAACCAGCGCCTCCCCACGCGCCGTGAGCGCCGCGTAATACGCGCGCCGATCGTGCTCGCAGCGCCGGCGCTCTACCAGCCCCTTCGCCTCCAGGCGGTCCACCACGTACGTGATCCCGCCGCTCGAGACCAGGATCTTCTGCTGCACTTCGCTCAGGAACATGGGGCCCTTGTGATAGAGCGCCTCCAGTACCGCAAACTCGGCCAGGGTCAGCCCGTGGCGGGCCACATCGGCTCGCGCGTGCGCAGCCACCGCGCCCTGCGCCCGGGACAGCACCACCCAGAGCTTGAGCGCCAGCGCCCGCGCATCTTCTGCCGCCAGCTTGCGGCTTGCCGCTCCGTCCCCCATGAACTACCTCAGCACTAAGATATGTTCCGGGCACGGCCGTGTCAATGATCGCGCGGCGGAGAGCGGGATGGAGCGCGCGAGCCGGCGTATTCCGCCGCCCCACCTTCAACCCGCGTTGTTCGCGCCGGAAGGGCCGACGAGAAAGGTCGGCTCGAGGTTGATTCCGAGGTCCGGCAGCGCATTCTGAATGACCCAGCCCCGCACGAAGGGATTGTCGAAGACGTAGCCAGCGCCGCGTCGTGACCGCACCAGAACACCCTTCTCGACCAGCGCCCGGCCCGCGTTGGCCGCGCTCCCAGTGCTCCCGAGCGCGAACCGCTCGATGGTCGCCCCGGTCGTAATGCCCTCCGTGCTCGCGGCCACCGCGCGGAGCACATTCTGCTGCAGCGGCGTGAGGTCTTCCCAGAGCGCCCGGATCAGGTCATCCTCCTCTCCCACGATCTCTTCGAACGCCCGCTCGAGGTGCGCCCCCGTTGCCTCTCCGGTCGGCCGCGCCAGCTCGAAGCTCTTCCGTGCGAGCTGTAGCACGTCATGCGTCCGCGGACCCGCAAGCTCGACGGCGCGACTGCCCACACCCCGACCCGTGACGCCGGCCGAACCCATGCGATCCTCGATCCAACGCGCAAGGTGCTCCGCCTCCATGGGCCCGAACAGCAGGAGCTCGAACATCTTGTAGAACGCGCGGTCCCGACCGAGCATGCGCCGGATCAGATGCACATGCGAACCTGCCAGAACATACGCCACCTGCCCGTGCCGCTGGATGTGACCCCGGAGATGCCATTCCGCGGCCTCGCCCCCGAAGCGGTGAAGCTCCTGGAATTCGTCGAGCACGACGCCGACCGACACCTCCCGCTCGCCGGCCAGAGCATTGATCGCACCCAGCGTGCGCCCGAGCGCGTCCCGCTGCTCCTCCAGTCCGGACCGCCGCAGACCCAGCTCCAGCGAGGGAAGCAGCAGACCCGTAGGGTCCGGCCGCACCGTCAGATGCAGCCCTACCCGCTCGGCGAAGCCGGCAAGGACATCCCGCCAGCGGCGGCCCAGACCGCGCGCGGCCCCGGCAAGCAGCTGATTGGCGGCATCGACCGCCGTCGTCGCCGTGGAAAAATCAGCAAGAACAACCCGAGCGCGCGCCCTCGTGACCCGTCGCACTGCCGCCTGGATTGCCGACGTCTTGCCCATGCGCCGCGGTCCATACACGAGCAGCCGGTCGCCTGGCGAACGCAAGGCGCCCGCAATCCGCCGCACCTCCTCCGCCCGATCCGTGAAGAACGGCCCCTCGACCACCCCACCCACCCGAAACGGCGCCGGCTGCATACTTCCACCTCTGTAAGTTTAGCCCATTGAACTTTCGAGTGTGAAAGTAAGACTCGCCGGCGGTCCGGGCAAGGGAACCCAGCCGCGAGGCCTTGCCCACCGCCCCTCGCACGCATAGTGGCGTGGCGCGACCTGGATCCACGAGTTTCCATGAAGTCGATTCGGGGAACCCGGGCCGCGAGCCGGCCGCGGGGCGCGGCTCCCAGGCACGCCTGTCCCTGCCGGACCGTCAGCCGCAGCTACAATATGGAGTGGAAGCTGACCCCATAATGGAGCGCGCCCCGCCTGCAAGACCGCTGCCCGGCGCCCTTGCTCCCAGCTTCGCCCTGGCCCTTCTCGGGCGTGGTCCCGCCCGCTGCCGCTACCCCGGGATCCGCCCCCTCAGGCTGGCCGCCGAGTGCGGCCCCGGCTCCGCCATGAGCGCTCGCGCCGCCTGGAGCTGACCCCAGGTGTTCCACAGCAGCACGCCCCGCACACGCCCATCCCTCAGGTAGTAGACCACGCCCTCACGGAACGGCTCCTTCCAGTCGGCCACCAGCTCGAGCCGCGAATCCAATTCACCCACCGCCTCGTAGCCCAGATCGAATAAGTCCGAGTAGAAGAAGGGCAGGTGGTGGTATGGCGAGCCGGTGCCCGCCATGGCCAGACCGGCCGCCTGACCCATGCGGTTGGCGTTGTCCTCGTGCTCGACCCGCAGGCGCGCGCCCAGCAACGGGTTGAGGAAGTTGGCGACGTCGCCCGCCGCGTAGATGTCCGGCTGACTGGTGCGCAGCAGCTCGTCCACGACGATGCCGTTGGCCACCTCGAGGCCAACCTGCTGCGCCAGCCCGACATTGGGTTGGATGCCGAGCCCCGCGACCACGACGTCGACCACCAGCTCCTCGCCCTGCGCGGTCCACACAGCCACATGATCACCCCGGGCTTCGAGCCGGGTTATCCCCACACCCGGCCGCATCTCGACGCCCCGATCGCGGTAGTAGTCCACCAGGAAGCGCGAGAGATCGGGCGGGAAGAGGCGTTCGGAGATGCCGTTCTCCGGGAACATCATGACCACGTCGCGGCCCTGCATGTTCAGAGCGGCAGCCAGCTCCGAGCCAATGAACCCCGCGCCGATCACGGCAAAGCGCAGCGGCCGGGTGGCAAGATCCCGCAGGCGCTGGTAGTCCTGATAGCTCCGGAAATAGAAGACCTGCTCCGATTCCCCGGGAAACCGGCGAGGCTCGCCGCCCGTGGCCAGCAGCAGCTTCGCGTAGCTGTGCACTTCGCCCCGGTCATCCGTCACCACCTTCCCGGCCACGTCCAGAGCCACCGCCCGCCGTCCCAGCAGCAGCTCCGCACCCAGCGCGTCCGTGCCCCGCCAGATGCTCTCCTCCGCCTCCCCCTTCCACAGCCCCTTGGACAGCGGGGGGCGGTTGTAGGGCGGGTGTGGCTCCGCGCTGAGCACGCCGATGGCGCATTCCATGTCCGCCTCGCGGATCCCGCGCACCGCCGCGTCCGCCGTCATGCCGCCGCCCACAATGAGATACCGGTAATTCCCCATGATCACTCCTCCTGCGTAGTGGGTCGAATTTACAAGATGTGTCGGCATTCGGCCGTGCTTCTGAACGACATGGCCGCGCATAGCCTTGTTCGGCCACCCGGCCACTGGGCTGGCAACGAGGTGCGCACAGGATGCCCGCGCCAGGAGGCCCGCGCCAGGAGGCCCGCGCCAGGAGGCGCGCGGCCTTGACAGCTTGCTCGCCCTGCTGCAGCCTATGCGGCATCTCCCCGCCAGGATCCCTTCTACCGGAGGTGCCCCATGAGAGGCTGCCACTGCCTGACCGTCGGAACCGCCATCCTCGCCCTGCAGCTCACCGCCCCCGCCCACTCACTACTGGCCCAGATCCCGGCCTCCGATCAGGACAAGATTGCCAACGCCATGAGCGCCGGGCCGCCCTGGCTGGCCAGCAACGCGAGCGTTCTCGATTGGCCGGCGTCGCCCGGCGGCGAGATGAAGCAGCTCCGGGCAGGGAGCAATGGATGGACCTGCCTGCCGGAGAGCGGCCCGGGGAAGAACGACCCCATGTGCCTGGACGCCGAGTGGGTGGGATTTCTGCGGGCGCTCATGAGCGGGGCCAAGCCCCAGGTCAAGCAGGCGGGCTTCGGCTACATGCTTCAGGGCGATGCCGGTGCCAGCAACCTCGACCCCGCCGCGAACACGCCTACACCCACCAACCAATGGGTGAAGTCGCCGGCCCACCTCATGCTCATTGTGCCGGATCCGGCGCTGCTGAAGGGGCTGCCTACGACCCCACAGAAGGGCGCGCCCTATGTCATGTGGGCGGGCACACCCTACGCCCACGTGATGCTTCCTACGCACTGATCGCGACCGGGGCGGCTGCCGCCTGACGGAGGGCGGCGCACTCCCCACGCACGCCCGCGCCTCAACACGTATCAGCCAACAAAATTATTGACGGCGCCCCACCCCGGCTGCACCTTTGCACCGAGCAACGGGCGGCTGCGCCCCCGCCACTTCCGGCCCTGCCTGAGGGCCCGCGGGCGGCGCGGCCACGGCCTGGCTTCGCTGACCCGCTCTCCCCTTTCGCGAGGAATGATCATGGGCAAGATCAACACGGGGCGCGTGCTGCTGGGTGGAGTTGTCGCCGGACTCATCGTCAACGTCGGCGAGTTCATCCTGAACGTGCCGGTGGCCGGGGAGGAATTCGACGCCGCCATGCGCGAGCTGGGCAAGGAGCCCGTGGCCGCGTCCGCCATCACCATCTTCGTGATCCTGGGGTTCCTCCTCGGCATCGTCGGCGTCTGGCTCTACGCCGCCATGCGCCCGCGCTTCGGGCCGGGACCGCGCACCGCGGCGACCGCAGGGCTCACGCTCTGGGCGCTGGCCTATCTCTTCCCTACGCTGGGCATGATGGTCATGGACCTCTTCCCCTTCGACATGATGCTGCTTTCCCTGGTCTGGGGACTGGTCGAGACGCAGATCGCGCTGCAGGCCGGCGCCTGGTTCTATCAGGAGGCCGCCGCCGCCCAGCCGGCACCGGAGTTCGTGGCGGCCGGGCACTGACGCCCGCTGCGCCATAAGAGGAAGCCCCCTGAGCGGAGCCAGCCCTCACTTCGCTCAGGGCCGCCGCACCCTGGCCGCGGTAGACGCCGGGCTTGCTGGCCTCCAGCCACGCGTGGCGGCGGGGCGCGCGCGCCATGACCTCCACGCCCAAGCCCCGGACGGGCCGGGCGCTCTGGCCGATCCAGGACGGCCAGACCCGCCTGCTCGGCAGTTGCTGGTTGGTCGCCTTGCCCGCCCTCGCGCTCCTGGGCGGCTGCCGCGGCTCACCGAGTTCGGGCTGCGCAACTTCATCGCCGGGCGCGTGCCGAACAGGCCCGGTGAACTGGTCCGCTGGATCCGCGACTCACAGTCCATTGATCCGGGCACCGCCATGCCCAACCTGAACGTGCCGGAGCCCGTAGCCCGCGACATGGCGGCCTACCTGTACACTTTGCGCTAGTTGGCGCGGGATTCATCGGGCGGGCCGAGGTCGCTATCCAATAAAAGAGCGGTGCCACACTGAGATCGGCGCTCCTGAAAACAGGATTAACGGTTCCGGCTGGAACTCGTCCTGACGCCCCGGGACGAAGATCTCTAACCCGGTACTTGGACTCGTGGTCACCGCTCACCTACATTCTGCAACGCGGAGCCCTCCGGGTCAAGACCTCCCGGCGCTCGCGCCACCGGAACGCTCAGCTGGCGCGCACCCCGTCAGCCCTGACCGATTCACGCCACCGTGGGGTATGAGGTTTTCGGCCGGCAAGGCCGCCAAATTGAACTTCACGGCCGAACCCGGGTGAGGCTGGCGCGTCAGCGCCCTTCCTTGTTGTGACATGTGAAGTTCTTGCGGCGCACGTGGCCTTCGCTGCGCTCGCGTGGGGCCGCGGAACCGCCGGCCCGTTCTATAACAGCGATTGTTAGACCCCCGCAGCCACCGCATGCAGTGGGACCAGCAACGAGGTAACGCGTGCCGAGAAGAACGAAGAACTCGACCTCCTCGAGCTCCACCGCCGCTACTGTCG
>JACQVE010000106.1 GCA_016209965.1 Gemmatimonadota bacterium
ACCGCTGGCGCGGCTTGCCCCATCAGCTTGCATTGCCTGGCGGCCCCTGTCGTCTCTTTAGGGTTACTTGGATGCCTCCTTGACTGCCCAACGTTATGCCTCCGACCAGATGGATGCTGCCTTCAGCAGCGACTTGGAGAGTGAACGTGACTTCATCGATCGCGTAGGGCGTGTCACCAAGTTCGATCGGGGAGAACGCCGCAGCGATTTCCTTGATCTGTTCCGCCGCTGCGGTGGCAAGCCGCTCTGCGCCGATGTTCACGACACGCATGACTGAGAGCGGAGCGCGCAAGGCTCGGGCATACTCCCCAGGACTCGCCTCCGGCACCAGTACTGTGATAGCGTTACCAGGCATCTCTATCTCCTGTCGGATGGTCCGAAGGTATCATGGCGCCTAACAAGGGCGTTCCCGTAGTTCGCATTAGCACCGCGTCGGGCCTGTACGGCGCCCGCGTGCGTATTAACAGCGGCTGGGCGCTGGTAGCGCGACGTTCGCGTTCTGTGACGGTGCCGGCGGTATTGCGAGCTGTGCGCTAAATGGGGCCGCGCCGGAGCGAAGTGCGAACGTCGTGCGATGATGACGGGGAGAGTTTAATGCGCCCGCGTCGGGTAATCCAGACTCTTGGCGCCCTAACCTGGATTTCCACGCCAGCTCCTTACCGTGGGAATCCAGGCTAGCAAGCGTGGCCGCGGCCCAAGGCGGGTGGAATACCGGGGGCAGCGTTACAGCGTCGCCTGCCGGGGGGCTACGGCAGCAGCGTTTGGCTGACGTGCCGGGCCGACCTGACCCGTGGTGACGGGCCGCCTTGCGGCGTTCCTGTCGATCTGGCAGCACGGCGGGGCATGGGGCTTGCCCCCGGAACGCCGCGCCGGTTTCTTCCCGTTCGGGCAAGCGGAAGCGAATGGAGGCAAGCCGCTAAGCGGCCTTCCGGGGGAGGCGTTCGGGTGCAGAACCGGCCAGTCGAGAAAACCCGGGCTGGCGGCTGAGCCACCCCCAGGCGAGAAAGAGCCCCCAGGCGCCGCGCCCGCCTGATTGCGGCCAGGATACCCGGCGCGGGCGCTGCCCCCGGGCATATCGGCCGGGCGCGGAGCGGCTCGAGGTGGAGTAGCTCCTGCCGAAAACGGAACGGGACACGGGAGAAAATAGAGGTGGGCGGCTGCGCGGCCCGCTGAGGAGGCACGGTGCTGAATTACGAGCGGTTGACGATCAAGGCGGCGGAGGCGATCCAGGCGGCGGCCCAGGAGGCGCGGCGGCGGGGGAACCCGGCGCTGGAGGACGTGCATCTGTTGCGGGCGCTGCTGGAGCAGGACGAGACCGTGGTCGTGCCCACGCTGCAGAAGGTGGGGGTGAACGTCACGCGCCTGGGCGAGGCGCTGGCCCGCTCACTGGAGCGGCTGCCGCGGCAGACGGGGGGGGCGACGCCCCAGCCCAGCCGCGAGCTGAACCAGGTGCTGGACCGGGCGGAGGCGGAGTCGCGGGAGCTGAAGGACGAGTACGTCTCGACGGAGCACCTGCTGCTGGCGCTGGCGGGCCCCAAGGCCTCGAGCACGCGCGCGCTGCTGGCCGAGCAGGGGGCCACGCGGGAGGCGCTGCTCGAGGCGCTGCGCGTGGTGCGGGGGCCGCACCGGGTGGTGGACCAGGAGCCGGAGCAGAAGTACCGGGCGCTCGAGCGCTTCAGCCGCGACCTGGCGGAGCTGGCGCGGCAGGGCAAGCTGGACCCGGTGATCGGCCGGGACGAAGAGATCCGGCGCGTGGTGCAGGTGCTCAGCCGCCGCACCAAGAACAACCCGGTGCTGATCGGCGACCCGGGCGTGGGCAAGACCGCGATCGTCGAGGGGCTGGCACAGCGCATCGTCAGCGGCGACGTCCCCGAGTCGCTGCGCGAGAAGCGGCTGATCCAGCTCGATATCGCGGCCATGGTGGCGGGCACCAAGTACCGGGGCGAATTCGAGGAGCGGCTCAAGGCGGTGCTCAAGGAGATCACGGAAGGGGAGGGCCGGTTCGTGGTCTTCATCGACGAGCTGCACACCATTGTGGGCGCGGGCGCGGCGGAGGGCGCCGTGGACGCGGGCAACATGCTCAAGCCGGCGCTGGCGCGGGGCGAGCTGCGCGTGGTGGGCGCCACCACGCTGGACGAGTACCGCAAGCGCATTGAGAAGGACGCGGCTCTCGAGCGGCGCTTCCAGCCGGTGTTCGTGGGCGAGCCGAGCGTGGAGGACACGATCGCCATCCTGCGCGGGCTCAAGGAGCGCTACGAGCTGCACCACGGGGTGCGCATCACGGACGGGGCGATCGTGGCGGCGGCGCGGCTCTCCGACCGCTACGTGGGCGGGCGGTTCCTGCCCGACAAGGCCATCGACCTGATCGACGAGGCGGCCTCGCGGCTGCGCATCGAGATCGACTCGATGCCGCAGGAGATCGATGAGGTCGAGCGCCGCATCATGCAGCTCGAGATCGAGCGGACCGCCCTGGCCGCGGAGGCGGATCCGGAGGCCGTCGCCCGCCGGGAGAAGATCCAGGCGGAGCTGAAGGAGCTGGGCGAGCAGGCCAGCGCCATGAAGGCGCGCTGGCAGGCGGAGAAGTCGCAGATCGGGCGGATCCGCGAGCTGAAGGAGCAGATCGACGGGCTGCGCGTGGAGCAGGAGCGGGCCACGCGCACGGGCGACCTGAACCGCGCCGCCGAGGTGCAGTACGGCGAGATTCCTCGCCTGGAGAAGGAGCTGGCGGCGGCGGAGGCCAGGCTGGGCGAGCTGCAGGCCAGCGGCAAGTTCCTCAAGGAGGAGGTGGACGCGGAAGACGTGGCCGAGGTGGTCTCGAAGTGGACGGGCATCCCGGTCTCCCGCATGCTGGAGTCGGAGCGGCAGCGGCTGACGCGACTCGAGGAGGTGCTGGCCGCCCGGGTCGTCGGGCAGCGGGAAGCGGTGACGGCGGTGGCGGACGCGGTGCGGCGCAGCCGCGCAGGGCTGCAGGACCCGGACCGGCCCATTGGCAGCTTCATCTTCCTGGGCCCCACCGGGGTGGGCAAGACCGAGACCGCGCGCGCGCTGGCCGAGTTCCTCTTCGACGACGAGGACGCCATGGTGCGCATCGACATGTCGGAGTACATGGAGAAGCACGCCGTGGCGCGGCTGATCGGCGCGCCGCCCGGGTACGTGGGGTACGAGGAGGGCGGGCAGCTCACGGAGCGCGTGCGCCGGCGCCCCTACTCCGTCGTCCTGTTCGACGAGATCGAGAAGGCGCACCCGGATGTGTTCAACATCCTGCTCCAGATCCTGGACGACGGGCGGCTCACGGACTCGCAGGGGCGGACCGTCGACTTCCGGAACACGGTGGTCATCATGACCTCGAACGTGGGGAGCCCCTATATCCTGGAGCGCTCCGCCAAGGCGCCCTGGGAGGAGATCGAGACGTACGTGCGCGGCGAGCTGCGCCAGCAGTTCCGGCCCGAGTTCCTGAACCGGATCGACGACGTCATCGTCTTCCGGCCGCTGGGCGCCGAGGAGCTGAAGCGCATCGTGGAGCTGCAGCTCGAGCGCGTGGCCGGTCTCCTGGCCGAGCGCAAGATCACCCTGCAGGTGACGGAGGCGGCGCGGGCGCTCATTGCCGAGGAGGGCTTCGACCCGGCGTTCGGCGCGCGGCCGCTCAAGCGCGCCATCCAGCGGCTGGTGCAGAACCCACTGGCCATGCGGCTGCTGGAGGGCGATTTCGGGGACGGCAGCGCGGTGGTCGTGGAGCGGGAGCCGGGCGCGGCGCAGCTCAGCTTCCGCAAGGCACCCGCCG
Organism: Gemmatimonadota bacterium; assembly: GCA_016209965.1. NCBI lineage: Bacteria > Pseudomonadati > Gemmatimonadota > Gemmatimonadota bacterium. The sequence continues at coordinate 3,782 of JACQVE010000106.1, forward strand.
GAGCCGCGGCGGCGGCCGTCGCTTGACATAGGTTACGTATTGGCTAAGGTTTAGCGGACTTCTCCCCGCACGAGCATCTTCCTGGCGATGGAGCGGGACCATGCCTCATCAGCACCTCAGTCGGGCGGTCCTCCTGCTGGCGACAGTGTCAGCCGGGCTGGGCGCTGGCTGCGTCAGCAAGCGGGTCGAAAGTGGGAGCGGCGGTGGGCCCTCGGCGGTGCTTGCGCCGGCGCTGGTGGTCGAACGATTCCTGCGCGCGGCCAACGCCGTGGCGCAGCGGTCATCTTCCAGGGTGCTCGAGCCGGATCGGCTGCGGCGCGAGCTGGAAACCATGGGGCGGCTGTTCGGCACGCACGAGGGAGCGCTGCTCGAGCGGGATCCGCGCCAGCAGGTCGAGCAGCGCATGGCTACGCTGGCCTCGATCCTCCAGCATGAGGACTACGTCCTGGACGGGCCCACACTCGTGCCGGGGCGGAGCAGCGAGGCCGTCGAAATCGTGGCGCGGCTGCGCATCCGCGGACTGCCCGTGGCCGTGCCCTTCACCGTCGTACGCAGCGGGAAGGATGCGTGGCTGGTCGAGAAGATCGACATCGAAAAGATCACGGGGCGGCGTCCCGGATTTTAGGGTAGACGCGGGCCAGAGAGGTGGGGGGCGCGCCCAGCGCGTGAGCCAGCCGGAGCACCAGGTGGAGCAGGATGGTGCGGCCGGTGCCGTAACGCAGCCAGAGGCGGGGTGAGGTGCTGACCGCAGGGCGGAGCAGGCGCACCCGGCCGATGCGGCGCAGGGCACGGTAGAGCTGGATGTCCTCGAAGAGCGGCACAGCCGGCACGCCGCCGGCACGGCGCATGGCCTGGGCGCGGGCGAAGATGCCCTGATCGCCCGTGGCCGTGCGCAACAGGCGGGACCGGAGGTTGATGGCGGCCGCCAGCAGCCGCAACGCCAGCGACAGCCGCCCGGCCCCCGGATCGAAGCGCAGCCGGAACGCTCCGCCCACCACCACGGGGTCCGCAAGCGCAGCGTCCAGCGCAGCAGCAGCCTCGGCGGGGAGCAGCGTGTCTGCATGCAGCAGGACGAGCGTGTGGCCGCGCGCCGCCTCCACTCCGGCCCGGAGCTGCGCACCTCGCCCCGGGGGCGCCTGGACCAGCCGTGCGCCCTCCGCCAGCGCCGCTTCGGCCGTGCCATCCCGACTGCCGCCATCCACCACCAGGTACTCGGCCCGGCCGCCGAACGCACGGCGCGCGGCGGCCACCGTCGCGCCGATCAGGTCCCCCTCGTTCAGCGCGGGAATAACCACGGAATAGTCAGGCGACGTCATCCCTCCACCAGCTCGACCAGCACGCCGCACGTCGTCTCGGGGTGCAGGAACGCGATGCGCCGGCCGTGCGCGCCCTGGCGGGGCGTCTGGTCAATCAGAGTGAGGCCGGCCGCTCGCAGGCGAGCCAGCGCTGCCGCCAGATCAGGGACGCGGTAGGCGATGTGGTGCAGCCCCGCGCCGCGGCGCTCGAGGAAGCGCGCCACGGTGGAATCCGGCCGGGTCGGCTGCAGCAGCTCGAGGCGCCCCGCGCCCATACCCACGAACACCAGCTCGACGCCGTCCCGTTCCAAGCGCTGCGGCGGGGAACCGCGCGCGCCGGTCAGGAGTTCGAATTGTGGTAGTGCGTCGGCAATGGACGGAACCGCGATCGCTACATGGTCCAGCGGCAGCTCGCTCATGCGCCTCAGGCGGCCAAGTTCTTGCACATTTCCGACGTGCAAATTAGCATACAGGCTGCGCCCAAGCCATGGGCCGCAACCACAACGAAGGAGACAGTAATGGCCCACAACGGCAAGCTGGTGACGGTGACAGACGCCAACTTTGCGCAGGAAATAGAGAACGGGCGGGGGCTGACGATCGTGGATTTCTGGGCGGCGTGGTGCGGCCCCTGCCGCATTGTCGCGCCCGTGCTCGAGCAGCTCGCGGAGGAATACACGGGGCGGGTCACGGTCGCCAAGCTCGACGTGGACAGCAACCTGCACACGGCAACGCGCTACAACGTGCGCTCGATCCCCAGCATCCTCTTCTTCAAGGACGGCCAGCACGTGGACACGGTCGTGGGGGCGGTGCCGAAGCCGCATCTCGAGCGGAAGATCCTGGAGCATCTGGGATAGGGCTGGGGCTGGGGAGCCGAGGGGACGCGGCGACAGGGGGACGCGGCGACGCCGCGACGCGGCGACACGGTGACGCGGCGACACGGGGACACGGCGACACGGCGAGACGGCCGGGCATGAATAGTAATCGGGAAGGGGAACGGGAGCGGGAACGGGAACGAGCCTGAGCGAGTCGGCATCAGGATCGGGACCGCTCGGAGCATCCGGAATCGACGCAGGGACCGGCGGCAACGCTGGCCCTGCGTCGTGTTATAATTCCCCAGGGCCGGGGGCTGAGGAGGGGTGGGCACCCTACGCGTACATGTGCCCAGCGGCTCTTCGGCTACGCTCGGGGCAGGCTCCGCAGTGGTGCCCGGTCGTTGGTGGTGGTGGGACGTAGAGATTTTCGGGCACGGGCACGGGCACGGGCACGCGCAGGCGTAGGCGTACACGTAGGGGAGCGACCGATTCGGGCATCCGCTGTGCGGTTCAGGGCATCGCCTGTGCGGTCTCGTTGAGGCGTGCCCTCCGGGCCTGGGCAGCACAACAGCGCTCATTGGCGTAAGTCCATGTCACAACTGTATATTGTGAGCACGCCCATCGGGAACCTGGGCGATATCACCTACCGCGCCGTCGAGGTTCTGGGCGCTGTCGACCGTATCCTGGCGGAGGACACCCGCCGGACGTCCATCCTCTTGCGGCACTACGGCATTGCGACGCCGCTGGTATCTGCGCACGCGCACAACGAGGCGGCGCGGGCCGCCCGTATCGTCGGCTGGCTGGATGCGGGGCTGCAGCTCGCGCTGGTCTCCGACGCCGGCACGCCGCTGATCTCGGACCCGGGCGCACGGATCGTGCAACGGGTGATCGCGGCGGGTCACCGGGTCGTGCCGGTGCCGGGCCCCTCGGCGTTGCTGGCGGCCCTGGCGGCTGGGGGAGTGGATCCCGAGCCGTTTACGTTTTACGGCTTTGTGCCGCGCAGCGGCCGGGCGCGAGTGGAGCGGCTGGAGGAGATCTCGCGGCTGAGGCACGCGGCGGTGCTGTACGAGGCGCCGGGCCGGCTGGCGAAGCTGCTCAGGGATCTCACCGCGCGCTGCGAGCCGTCGCGGCAAGTAGTGGTAGCGCGGGAGCTTACGAAGGTGCACGAGAGCGTGGTGCGGGGAACCCTGGCCGTAGCAGCCGCCTACTACGAGAACCAGACGCCGCGCGCCGAGGTCGTGGTGGGGCTGGCGGGCGCGGCGGCGCAGCCGGCGGGCGAAGAAGACGTCCAGCAGCTCGCGCAGGCGCTGCTGGCGGAGGGGCGGCCGGCGAGTGGCGTGGCCCGAGAGCTGGGCCGGCGGCTGGGCGTGCCGCGGCGGCGCGCGTACCAGATCGTCCTCTCCCTGGTGGGGGAGGGCGGAGGCGAGGCGGAATGAGGTTGAGCACTGTGGCCGTGCTGCCGCTGCTGGCCGTGGCGCTGGCGGCGCCGAGGCCGGCCGCCTTGACGATTGCGCAGGTCCAGTACGGCGGCGGCGGCGACTGGTATGCCAATCCTTCGTCGCTGCCCAACCTGCTGCGCGCGATCCGGGAGCGCACGGGTCTGGCGGTGGCGGAGCGGCCGGCGCAGGTCAAGCTGACGGACCCGACACTGCGCAACTACCCTTACCTCTATATCACGGGGCACGGCAACATCCGGCTGACGGACGAGGAAGTCCGGATCCTGCGGCGGTATTTGCTGGCGGGCGGGTTCCTGCACGCGGATGACAATTACGGTCTGGACGAGAGCTTCCGGCGCGAGATGCGGCG